>JAFGLU010000134.1 GCA_016927865.1 Anaerolineaceae bacterium | reverse complement strand
GGGGGGGGGGGTGGGGGGGGTGGGGGGGGTGGGGGGGGGGGTGGGGGTTTGCGGGAGGGTGGGGGTAATGGTAGGTGTATGTGTAACCGTAGGCGTGGGGGTGAGGAAGGTGACGGTGAAAGTGGGGGTGATGGAGGTGGTGGGGGTTTGGGTGGGGGTTTGCGTGATGGTAGGCGTGGCGGTAATGGGCGTGGCCGTAGAAGTGTGAGTGGGGCTGCTGCTGGGTGTGTGGGTGATGGTGGGGGTGGGGGTTGGGCGGTTGCTGAGTTCGTAGACCTGCACGACCATCAATCCGACGCAGTAGATAGACAGCGAAAACAGGATGATGATTACCAGACAGGCGCGAACTCGGTTTCGACGATCTTTTATCTGGGCTTCCATGGGCCGGCATTCCTCCGCATTGCTCCATCATATCATCAGGAGGCATGGCGTGCAAGTGGGGAAGAGCTATCAGCCGTCAGCTATCAGCCAGAGAAGGCTATCGGCTGTCAGCTATCAGCCAGAAAGAGTCGTAAGCCGTTAGCCAGAGGTGAGTCTGCGAAGCCTTGTAAGGGTGATTCATGATTTGCCCTTACGAGGCGCCCCCTATACGGGACGGCTAGGCTTTTGAGTCGCCGCGGCTGACGGCTTGCTGCATTTCGTTGCGGACGGCGTAGTACAGGCTTTCGGCGCGCAGGTCGGTGATGGTGTAGCAGGGGGCGTCGAGGTGGTCAGCGAGGTCCTGGGCCAGGCCCTGGTCAAAGGCGGCGTGCTCCATGTTGATGACCACGGCATGGATATGCTCTGCGGCGATGAGGCCGGCCAGCCAGCGGGCTTCTTCGAGGGGGGGAAGGTGGCCCATCGAGACGTTGCCGGCGCCGTCGGTGAGGACGATGAGCAGGGGCAGCACGTCGGGGTGGAGCATTTTTTCGCGGCGGAGGATGCTATAGGCCAGGTCGAGTCCGGCGGAGAGGGGCGTTTTGCCGCCGATGGGGATATCTTGCAGGGCGCGCTCGGCCATGAGCACGGAGTTGGTTGGGGGCAGAATGAGCAGGGCCCGGTTGCGCTGGAAGGTTATTAAACCGACCCGGTCGCGGCGCTGGTAGGCATCATTGAGCAGAGAGAGGATGGCGCCTTTGGTGGCGACCATGCGCTCGGCGACGGCCATGGACCAGGAGGCGTCGACCAGGAAGAGGATGAGGTTGGCGGCGCGGCGCACGCGCACCTTGCGGTAGTAATCGGAGGGATGCACGGCGAAGGCCACCTTGTTGCGGCGACGCTGCTCGGCGCGGCGGTGCTGGAAGGGGGCGGCGGCGCGGATGGTGGCGTCGAAGGCCAGATCGTCGCGGCGGCGGCCGGCGGGGCGGGCAAAAATGTAACGCCCGCGCTTGCGGTCGGAGTAGGTGCGCGAACGGCGACCGGCATTGCGGCGCATCATCTTGTCGAGGGGGGTATCGAGGCGGCGCGGATCGAAGGCTTCGCCGATTTTGGCGGGTTTGCTGCCATCCCACCAGCGGCTGTTGCCCTGGTCGAAGGGGTCCTGGCGCGAGGGCTCGATCTCGTTTTCGGGTTGTTCTTCGCTGCCGGTTTCGCCGTCAGTTACTTTTTTTTTTCGTCCTGCTCGTCGGCTGTAGCGCTGGTGTTTTCTTTGGGTTGGCCGGTGGTGCTTTTGCCCTGCAACTGCTCAATGCGCTCGGCCAGTTCTTCCATCGTCGTGGCGGCTTGCTGGAAGGGGGTGCGCTTGAGGCGGTGGGGCAGGGCCAGTTCGGCGGCGAGAGCGATGTCACGCGCGGTGATGGCGGTGCGGCCTTCAAAGGCAGCCTGGGCGCGGGCGGCTTTGAGGATGACCAGGTCGGGGCGGTGACCGTCTACCTGTAGGGAGGCGGTGAGGGAGGCGATGGAGAGCAGGTCGCGGCTGGTATGGGTAACCTGGCTGACCAGCTTGCGGCCTTCTTCGATCTGGTGGGAAAGCTCGGCTTCTTTTTCCTGCCACGAGCTTACAAAACCGGCGGGGTCGCTTTCAAAAGCCAGGTTGCGCTCCATGATCTGCACGCGCTCGCGGGCGTCGCGGATGCCGTAGATTTCGACGGACAGGGCGAAGCGGTCAAGGAGTTGGGGGCGCAGGTCGCCTTCTTCGGGGTTCATGGTGCCGACGAGGATGAAGCGGGAGGGGTGGGAGAAGGAGATGCCTTCGCGCTCGACAATGTTCATGCCCATAGCGGCGGCATCGAGGAGGATGTCGACGACGTGATCATCGAGCAGGTTGACCTCGTCGATGTAGAGCAGGCCGCGGTTGGCGGCAGCCAGCACGCCCGGCTCGAAATGCCGCTCGCCTTTCTGGATGGCGGCTTCGATGTCGAGGGTGCCGACCACGCGGTCTTCGGTGGCGGAGACGGGCAAGTTAATGAAGGGAATCTGGCGCGTGGTGTAGGGCAGGCTTTGGCCTTCGGCGGCCCGCTCGCGACACTCGGTGCACCAGGTGGAGGGAGAATCGGGGTCACAGCCGAAGCGGCAGTTCGTTACCGCATTGGCGCGGGGCAAGAGGGCAGCCAGGGCGCGGGCAGCGGTGGATTTGGCTGTGCCGCGCTCGCCGCGGATCAATACGCCGCCGATGCGGGGATCGACGGCATTGAGCACCAGGGCGCGCTTCATGCGTTCCTGGCCGACAATAGCAGTGAATGGGTAGATCGAGGCCATAGCGTCCTTGTCAGGCAAGAGCAGTTTTGCGAATTTAGTTTACCACAAATTGGTAGCGGTATAATGGGGAATTGAGGTCAGGGGGGGCGCACTGCGCAAGCCGCGGAGCTGGACCCAACTCAGTCAAAATTTTCTCAGAGGAGATTTTTTTCAATGGCGAATATTCTTTGCATTGGCGCTGGATACGTGGGCGGGCCGACAATGGCTGTGATTGCCAAAAACTGCCCGCAGCACCGCGTGGTGGTGGTAGATATCAATGAAGCCAAGATCGCAGCATGGATGAGCGACGATCTGCCGATCTATGAGCCGGGGCTGCTGGAGGTGGTGAAAGCGGCACGCGGGCGCAACCTGTTCTTCTCCACCGAGATCAACAAGAACATCGACGAGGCGGATATCATCTTCGTCAGCGTGAATACCCCCACCAAGACCTTTGGACGCGGGGCGGGCAAGGCAGCCGATTTGCAGTGGTGGGAGAAGACGGCCCGGCAGATTGTGGATAATTCGAGCCATTCGAAGATTGTGGTGGAAAAAAGCACGCTACCGGTGCGTACCGCCGAGGCGATGGAGCGGATTTTGAACTCGAACGACCGCGGGCTGCATTTTGATGTGCTGTCGAACCCGGAGTTCCTGGCGGAAGGCACGGCGGTGGATGATATGGAAGCCCCCGATCGCGTGCTGATCGGCGGGCGGGATACCGAGTCGGGACGGAAAGCGGTGCAGGCGCTGGCGGATGTTTATGCGACGTGGATTCCGCGCGAGCGCATTTTGACCACGGGGTTGTGGTCCAGCGAGCTTTCCAAGCTGGTGGCGAATGCTTTCCTGGCGCAGCGCGTGTCGTCAATCAACGCGGTGTCGGCGCTGTGCGAGAAGACAGAAGCCGACGTGACCGAGATTGCCAAGGCGATTGGGATGGACCGGCGCATTGGGTCGAACTTCCTGAAAGCGGGGGTGGGCTTTGGAGGTTCGTGCTTCCAGAAGGATATTCTCAACTTGGTGTACCTGTGCCAGCACTACGGGCTGAACGAGGCTGCGGAGTACTGGGAGCAGGTGGTTAAGATGAACAACTGGCAGCAGCAGCGCTTTGTGTCGGAGATGATCACGGCGATGTTCAACACGGTGGCGGGCAAGCGGATTGCGCTGCTGGGGGCGGCCTTCAAGGCAGATACGGGCGATACGCGCGAGTCGCCGGCGCTGGCGGTGTGCCGCTCGCTGTTGGAAGAGCGGGCGCACGTGGTATTGAGCGACCCGTACGCGCTGGAAAATGCGCGCGCCGATTTGGGCAAGCTGGCGGACAAGGTGATTTTTGAGCCGGATCCTTACAAGGCAACGGAAGGGGCGCATGCCATTGCGGTGCTGACGGATTGGAAGGCTTATGCGAAGCTGGATTTCGCGCGGATGTTCAAGTCGATGACGCACCCGGCTTTTGTGTTTGACGGGCGCAATATTTTGGATCGCAAGGCGCTATTTGATCTGGGGTTCAATGTGTATGCGATCGGCAAGCCGGCGATGACGCATTTCGAGAATGGGAAGTAAGAGACTATCCGCGAATGGAAGAGAAGAAATTTTCTCCGCGAATGAACGCTAATCAGCGCGAATGGAAGAAAAGAGAGGAAATTTTATCCGCGAATGTGCGCTAATATTCGCGAATAAGAGGAAAGAGAAGAGATTTTCTCCACAAACCCTGGCACTTGCATCCGGGACAAGTGTTTCACGAATGGCACGAATTGGAGAAGAAGAGGGTGTTTTTTCCGCGAAAGGACGCGAATAGGCGCGAATGGAAGAAGGTCGTTTGTGATGATAAGCCCTTGAGAAGCTTGGTGAAATAGTGGATTTCGACAGATGAGTTTGGTTTTTTATTAGCGTCTATTCGCGTTTATTCGCGGATGAGGTTCTTAGGAGGAAGGATGCCGGAGGCGACGTTTCAATTTCCGAAGGGCTTTTTGTGGGGCTGCGCGACGGCTTCACACCAGGTGGAAGGGCAAAACACCAACAATAACTGGTATGCCTGGGAGCAAACCGAGGGCAAGATCCGCAACGGGGACAAGGCCGGGCTGGCTTGCGATTGGTGGGGCGGGCGCTGGCGCGAGGATTTCGACCGCGCCGCCGAGACCGGGCAAAACGCGCAGCGCATCTCGGTAGAGTGGAGCCGGGTCCAACCGGCGCCGGACCGCTGGGACGAGGAGGCTTTGGAGCGCTACCGGGCCATGCTGCGCGGGATGCTCGAGCGCAAAATGACCCCGCTGGTGACGCTGCACCACTTTTCGGAGCCGCTGTGGCTTTCGGAGATGGGCGGCTGGGAGAGCGACAAGGCCCCGGCGTTGTTTGCGGCTTTCGCGCGCAAGACGGTGGAAGCCCTGAAGGAATACTGCACCCTGTGGATCACGATCAACGAGCCGAACGTGTTCGCGGTGAGCGCTTACCTGTTTGGCGAGTTCCCGCCGGGGAAGAAGGACATGGGCGCGATGATTCGCGTGATGGCTAACATGCTTAAGGGCCACGCGTTGGCTTATAAGGTCATTCACGAAATTCAAAGAGAGGCTCGGGTGGGGGTGGCTATTCACCTGCGCTCGTTCTGGCCGGCGGGGCCGGTGAAGTTCTTGGATAGTATTCCGGCCAACGTCATGAACCGAGCCTTTAACACGTCCTTCATGGATGCGCTGGTGGATGGAAAGCTGCGCATGGTGTTCAAAACCGTGAACGTGCCGGAGGCGGCGGGAACGCAGGATTTCATTGGGGTGAATTACTACACGGTGGAAATGGTGCGCTTCAACCTGCTCAAACCGGGCGGGCTGTTCCGCGACGGGTTCTATGACCCCCAGGCCACGTTGAGCGGGACGGGGTTCATTGCCAACATGCCGCAAGGCTTGGGGCAGTGGTTGAAGTGGGCCGGAAAGTTTAATTTGCCGGTGATGGTGACGGAGAATGGCGTGGAAGATGCGGAGGACCGCATGAGGCCACAGTATTTGGTGGAGCATATTCACCAGGTGTGGCGGGCCTCGAACTTTGTGGCCCAGGTGAAGGGTTACTTTCACTGGTCGCTGGTGGATAACTTTGAGTGGGAGCGGGGCTGGTCGCAGCGCTTTGGGCTGTGGGGCCTGGACCCGGCTACGCAGATGCGCATCCGGCGGCCGAGCGTGGATTTGTACGATGCGATCTGCAAGCAGAACGCGCTGACTTACGAAATGGTGGCGAAGTACGCGCCGGCATCGCTGGCGAAAATTTTCCCGGGATAGGTTTGGATTTTCAAGGAGGAAATTCGTTATGGCTACTCAAAATCGACCGTTGGTATCTCAGGCTGGATCGCAGGTGATTTCCCTGAAATCGAAGAACACAGGGCGCGACTATGATCTGTATGTGCTGCTGCCGCCATCCTATGCGGAGACCAAGCGCAAGAAGTACCCTGTATTGTATGCAATGGACGGGCAATGGGACTTCAAACTGCTGGACGCGATCATCGGTGGGCTGGTGTATGACAAATTCATACCAGAAGTGATCCTGGTGGGGGTCACTTATTCGGGAGAGAACGCAGATTACAACGGGCTGCGAGCAATGGATTATACGCCGGCGAGTGCTGAAGGGCTGGCCGGATCGGGCGATGCGCCTAAGTTCTTGCAGTGCATGAAGGAAGAGATCATGCCCTTCGTCGAATCGGAATTTCGGGCAGACCCGAAGCAGCGAATTTTATCGGGCAGTTCGTTCGCGGGCAGCTTCACGCTGTATGCCTTGTTCAGCGAGCCGGAGCTGTTCTTTGGGTATATGCCGTGCTGCCCGGCGGTGCCTTATGCGGATGACTTTGCCTTCAAACACGAGGCGGAGTATTTCGCGAAGCGCAAGGAATTGCCGGGGCGCGTGTCCCTGGCCGTGGGCGAGGTGGATGGGCTGGCGGGGCCGGTGAAGAAGTTCATCAAGGTGCTTGAAGGGCGAAAATATGAAGGGTTGACGCTGGAGACGATGGTGGTGAAAGATGATGGCCACGCCAGCGTGAAGCCAGAGGCCTTCAACCGGGGATTGCGGTTTATTTTCAAGGAGTAGAGAGACAGAACGGGGAGAAGGCGCCTATCTTTCGGGCCTTCTCCCCGCTTCTCGCCGGATCAATTCTATGGAACCGATCACCCTATCAAGCACTCTAACCGAAGAAGATTACATCCGGTCCTATCGCCTGTTTGCCCACCGGAAAATGAATTATTGCGTTGCTATGAGTTTTTACTTCGGTATTGCATTTCTTCCAATTATTATCTTCTGGGCTTTCAGGCGGAATTATTTCAGAGAACTCACTGATTGGGCGCCTTTCGTGCTGGCAGTGGTTGGGTTTGTTGCCTTCCTATTCTTCGAGCGATTCCAGGCAAAACGGCAGATTAGGAAGAATAGGCAGGTTACATTGCCCGTCAGCATGCGCTTTAGCGAACAGGGAGTTTTGGTTAAAAACGACATGACCGAAACCAATTACACCTGGCCATATTTTCGTGGCGTTTATGAGAACGCAGAGTTTTTCTATCTGACCCTTGCCCAGAATCCAAAAGTATTTTTGTTTGTTCCTAAACGCTTATTCGAAGCCCCTGAACAATTAGAGTCCCTGCGTGCATTATGCAAGCAACAACTCAGCCTGCGGGAAGCCACTGTTTAAAGCACAAGCGCAATCCAAAATTCGATATATCTAAAACATAGGATACCGAGGAGGGAAGGATGACATCGGGCGACATCAAGAAAATGGTTTCAAACGATAAGCAGTGGTACCAAAAAATATGGACGCTGGACATTCAAGAAATGGCATGGGTCGAACAGACGAAATCGCAGGTGGATTTTCTGTGGAATGTCCTTGAATTAACTGGTAAAGAGAGGATTCTAGACCTGGCGTGTGGGTTTGGCAGGCATTCTCTCGAGCTTGCCAGCCGTGGTTGTAAAGTGGTAGGGGTTGATATAACCCCGGCGTACATCGAAGAAGCGAACAAACAGGCAAAGGAAAAAGGCTTGGATGCGGAATTTGTCTGCGCTGATTTGCGCGAACTGCGCTACAACGGCGAATTTGATGTTGTCCTCAACCTTGCAGACGGCGCTATCGGGTACCTGGAAAACGACCAGGAAAACCTGAAAATATTCGATGCGATCTCTCTGGCGCTGAAGCCCGGTGGAAAGCATGTGATGGATGTGTGCAACGGCGGTTATGCCGCCAGGCATTTCCCGAGCAGGACCTGGTTGTTTGGCAAAAACGCTCTATCTCTGGCAGATTTTGAATGGGATGCACAGTATTCTCTCATGTTTTATGGAGGACTAGAATTTAAGTACGGTGAGGTATTTACCCGCCCTGAAGAAATCTACTCAAACCCAACCCGGCTGTATAATTTGCGAGAGTTATCCGAAATCTTCCAGCAGCGTGGAATGCAGCTCCAAAAAGCCTTCGGGAATTTTGATCATACCGTGCTGGCAACCGATGATATATTCCAGATACAGGTGCTTTCTCAAAAAAATTAAACGATGAACAACTGGATTGTGTTTGACGCAATCTTAAAAAGCAGGGGGAAGTGTGGTTATTATTGCGGGCTATGCCCGCAATAATAACCACACTTTTTATTGAGAAGATCCCTTTGGGACTGCTTTTGAGCAGCCCCAAGGGATTTTTTTAACCAGTGAGCGCCATGTGGGTGTGAAGATCGGCTGTATAATTTAAACATTGATAGTAAATGAAAGGGGAATGTTATGGCAGGAAAAAATCCGAAGGGCCCACATTTTGTTAAATATTTCATTCCAGTGATCAATGCTTTAAAAAAATTAGATGGTTCAGGCCATCCGAATGAAATAAAAGATATCGTCGCTGCTGAATTGAAACTCACAGAGCAAGAACTTAGTGAGACTATTGCCAGCGGTCAAACTCGATTTGGAAACAATGTTGACTGGGCCAGGTTTTATCTGGCTAAAGGCGGATATATTGACTCGTCAACCCGAGGCGTTTGGAGTTTAACTGATGTTGGGCGAAAATCGAATTTAACCCACGAACAAGCTTTGGAACTTTACCGGAATGTTTTAATGGGATTCCGTACTGTGCAAAACAACGGAAAAGTCGATGATACGCCCAAGGAACCCCTTCGCGAATCTGATAAAGCAAACTATCGTACTGAATTAATGGAAATTATCAGAAAATTGCCGCCGGAAGGATTTGAGCGCCTTTGTCAGCGTCTGCTTCGGGAATCAGGGTTTGAGAAGGTAACAGTTACAGGTAAAAGCGGGGATGGCGGTCTGGACGGCATTGGGATTATGCAAGTCAATCCATTTGTCAGTTTCACGGTTCTTTTCCAATCTAAAAGATATGTCGGGACCGTTTCTGCGGGACAGGTACGCGACTTTCGAGGCGCAATGATGGGGCGAACCGACAAGGGAATAATCATCACAACTGGAACATTTACATCGGAAGCGAAACGTGAGGCGGAGAGAGAAGGCGTGCCGGCGATTGAATTGGTTGATGGCGAAAAGATGATTGATTTATTCGAAAAGCTGGAATTGGGATTAAAGCCGAGAACAACCTTTGATGTAGACTATGGTTTCTTTTCTGAGTTTGAATGAGAAATTGAATATGGCTGCTCGTCTTCGATGCGTTTGGTATGTGATAATTGCCCTATTGGTGGCTGTGCTGGGCGGGTGCGCGGAGAAGCCTCAGGCGGAGGTGGAGGGTTCCGGCTATCCGCCGCTGAGCTTGCCGGACACGGAGGTGCGCAGCTTTAAGTCGACGATTACGGGGCGGGAGTACGATTTGTACATTCGTTTCCCGAGTTCGTACGAGCGATACACCGAGCAAAGGTACCCGGTGCTGTACTCGCTGGATGGGCAGTGGGATTTCAAGATGCTGGATTCGATCTATGGCGGTCTGAACTACGACCAATATGTTCCGGAGATGATCATTGTGGGCATCACGTACTCGGGCGAGGACGCGGATTATGAAGCGCTGCGGGCCATGGATTACACCCCGGTGCAGGATCTGACTATCCGCGGATCGGGCGGGGCGCGCAGATTCCAACGTTGCTTAAAAGAAGAGATCATTCCGCTGATCGAGCGCGAGTATCGCGCCGACCCCGAGCAGCGCGTGCTGATGGGCCATTCCTACGGGGGGACGTTCACGTTATACAGCCTGTTCAGCGAGCCGGAGTTGTTCTTTGGGTACGTGGCAGCCAGCCCGGCGGTGACTTTTGGCGACGACTATGCGTTCAAGCAGGAGGAGGAGTACTTCGCGGCGCGGCAGGATTTGCCGGTGCGGCTGCACCTGACGGTGGGCAGCGAGGAGTCGTTAGCTTATCCGGTGCAGCAGTTCATGGATGTGCTGCGCGGGCGCAATTACGAAGGGCTGGTGCTGGAGACGCAGGTGATCGAGGGCGAGCGGCACGCGGGGGTGAAGCCGGAGGCGTTCAATCGGGGATTGCGGTTTATCTTTGGAGATTAGCGCGGGCAGGCACAAGGCCTGCATAAAAGGGCAGGCACAAGGCCTGCCCCTACAAAACGACCCAAATCCGCTCCTGTAGGGGCGAAGCGAGATTGGACAACGATCCCTACCCGACTCTGTGAGCTTCGCCCTCTTGTGATCCGCCGTTAAGGGCGAGGCTACCCGATCTCTTCTCAAATTCCAACCACGATTCCGCCTCGCCCCTACAGCGGTTGGACGAGGTATAGGTCGCCGCGCTGGAAGCCGCGGGCTTCGTAGTACAGGCGGGTGCCGATGGCGGCGATGACTGCCAGACGCTGGTAGCCGCGGGCGCGGGCGAGTTGGGCGGCTTGCTCGAGCAGGCGCGTGCCCAGGCCGATGTGCTGGGCGGCTCCGGCTTGCTCGGCGCCGACTGCCAGGGATTGCCCGTAGACGTGCACCTCGCGAATCAGGGCGGCTCCATTAAGGTCGGGGAGTGCCGCGCTCAGGTCGGGGGCTTCGGGCGCGGGCAGCGACAGGCGCAGGTACCCGGCGATGCGGTCGTTGGGGGTGACGAACTGGAGGAAGTGCTCTTCGGCGGATGAGGCCGGGTAGGTGAGATCGACGAAGCGCAGATCGGCGATGTCGATGGCTTCACCGCGCACCTCGCGGCAGCGCACGCAGCGGCAGGTTTGACCGCGGCTTTTTAGCTCGGCCAGGGCGTCCTGGCGCAGGCTGGTGCGGCGGTTGCCTTCTACCACGTTGGTGGAGGGGATGTCACGGATCACCCGGTTGATGCGGCAGTAATCCGGGACGGTGGTTTTTAGGTCGGCGATGAGCTCGACCAGTTCTTCCTGGGTGTAGGGGGTGTACTCGCCGCGCTGCCAGTAAGCGTAAAGATCGGCGTTGGAGAGCAATTGGCAGGGGTAGATCTTGAGTTCATCGGGAGCGTAGCCATCAGACCACAGTTTGGTGAAATCGGCGCGGTCGGAGGCGGGAGTGGCCCCCAGCAGGTTGGGCATCCAATGCAGGACGGTTTTGAAGCCCGCCGTGCGCAGGAGGGTGGTGGCGCGGAGGGTCTCGGCGGCCGTGTGCCCGCGCTGGTTCAGTTCCAGGATGCGGTCGTCGAGGGATTGGGCGCCCATTTGCACTTTGGTGACGCCCAGGCGGCGCAGCCAGGCCAGTTGGGTGGGGGTGATTTCATCGGGGCGGGTTTCGATGACCAGGCCGACGTTGCGGTGGGGGGCGGTCTCGTTGCGCAGGTGGGCTTCTTCGAGCGTGGCAGATTCGACCTCGTTGAGGGCGTCGAAGCAGCGGCGCACGAACCATTCCTGGTAGTCGCGGCGGTAGGCGTCCCAGGTGCCGCCGAGGATGAGCAGCTCGATCTTGTCGGTGGGGTGGCCGGTGGCGACCAGGGATTGCAGGCGGGTGGCTACCTGGCGGTAGGGGTCGAACTCGTTTTGCAGGCCGCGCATGGCCCCCGGCTCGTCGGGCAGGTAAGATTTGGGCATGCGCGCGTCGGTTGGGCAGAAGATGCATTTGCCAGGGCAGGGATAGGGGCGCGTCAGCACGGTGACGGTGGTCACGCCGGAGAGGGTGCGCACGGGCTTCATGCGGATGCGGGCCAGGAGGGCGGGGTCGGCGGGCCACTCGCCGCTGTCGACGAGCTGGTGGTAGGTTTGGACGAGAATGGATTTGGGCAGATAGCCGCCGCCGGGCAGCGGGTGGCGGCGCAGGGCGCGCAGCACGTCGGTGCCGGCGCGGACTTCATCCAGCACGATGAGAGCCAGTTCGCGGTTCTCGGGCGTGAGGGTGTGGGAGTCGATCCAGTCCTGTTCCATGGAGGGAATGATACCATAGGAGCTATCAGCTGTCGGCTGTCAGCCGTCAGTGCCCTAAGCCGTTAGCCGTAAGCCATTCGCCAGAGGAAGAGGCTAAAAGCCGTTTGCTATCGATGTTCTGGCTTAGGGCTAAAGACTTACGGCTTATAGCTCCTACCTGTGTGATAAACTTCAGATATGAAGAGCGAGACTGTGGACACTTTACTTTCTCTTAACCAGCGCTTTTATGAGCAGTTTGCGGGGGCGTTTGCGCAGACGCGGCGGCGCATCCAGGATGGGGTGCGGCGGGCGCTGGGGATGCTGCCGGACGAGGGGGCGTGGGTGGATGTGGGCTGCGGGAGCGGTGCGCTGGCGCAGGCCTGGATCCGGGCGGGCAGGGCCAGCCGCTACCTGGGATTGGACTTCAGCGCGGAGCTGCTGGCGGAAGCGCGCAAGCAGGTGGGCGCGAACGAGCGGGTGAAATTTCGCGTAGCCAATATGGGCGACGAGCATTGGGCGGATGGGCTGGAAAAAGGAGCCTTCCGTGGGGCGCTGGCCTTTGCGGCGCTGCACCATGTGCCCTCGGCGGCACTGCGATTGCGCGTGCTGCGACAGGTGCGCGATTTGCTAGGCCCGGATGGGTGGTTTGTGCACTCCGAGTGGCAGTTTCAGCACAGCCCCAAATTGATGGCGCGGCGGCTGGATTGGGAACGGGTTGGGTTGAGCGAGACCGACCTGGAGCCGGGGGATACGCTGCTGGACTGGCGTTTTGCATTGCCGGGCCAGGCAGAGCAGGTGGGGTTGCGCTACGTGCACCTGTTCAGCCGGGAAGAACTGGCCGAGCTGGCTGCGCAGAGTGGGTTTGCGATCAGCGAGACGTATGAGTCGGACGGCGATGGGGGGCGGCTGGGACTGTATCAGGTGTGGAGGGCGGCGGGGTAAAGCCGGCGGATTTGCGGATCAATTCGGCGCGGCTGGCAGCGCCAAAGCGCTTTTTCAATTCGGCAACGTGGTAAGCCACGGTGCGGGTGGAACAATCCAGACGGTGGGCGATTTGGCGGGTGGTGAGACCCTCGACGAGCAGGCCCAGCACCTGCTGCTGGCGCTCGCCCAGGCGGGGCGCGGATTGGGCGTCAAATGGCAGGGCAGTGACGGTGACCACGTCGCCCTGGCAGACGGCTTGCAGGCTGGCGATGGGGATGTGCTCGAAGGGGGCCGGGGGAATCCATTCGCCGCGCTCGATGGCAGCCAAAACAGCTTCCGGCGGAATGGGCACGTCCAGCCAGAGGAGGGTGTTGGGAGTAGGAAGAAAGAGTAAGCGGGTCATTTTGTTGTTAGAACATATATTCTATGATATTATCGGCATTTCGGGCCGAATTGTCAATAGGCAAAAACTTCTTAATCAGGGCCATTCGCAAAGTACTGCCAACGGCCCTGTGCTGGCGTGAAGAACCCACCCCCGGCGCTGCGCGCCACCCCCTCCCGGCGAAAAACCATCGCCGGGAGGGGGAAACTATTTCTTTGTGGTAGAGGCAGTCGCAACGCGACTGCCTCTATCCCAAACCACGGAAAATGGCAGGATACTGTGCGAATCACCGTGACTTCTTAATGGTAAGCATTCAGCCATAGGTGAAAAAGGCTTCTCATGTCAGAAAGCTAGACCAAGTAACTACCATCGAACCCCGGGCCTGGAATGGAGGTCAGGGGGTGATGGGCGGGACTGCGTGGATTGCACAATCCACGTGTCGCTGCGCGGAGGTGAATGGCCACACGTAGCGGCGAAAGAATAGAACAACCCATAACCATGTGAAAAGCACCAATAAAAGAACGTCGGGACCGTGTATGGGTTAGTCAATTTGCGGCCTTGTGATACTCGGTCAAGAACAGAGTAAGCCCGTCGTACCCGATTAGTGGAAGGCTTGCAGTGCTTGAGCCAGAGTTTGGTCAAAGTCGTTTGGGAAGGCATGCCCGGTATCTGGGGCGATGATCAGCTGGCAGTTAAGACCATGGGCACAAAACATTTCGTGCAAGGCTTTGAGTTTGGGAAGATTACGGTCATTTTCACCAGCGATCAACCATGCGCGCAAATGGCCGAGCGATCGGCAGTTTTCGAGCAGCGGCAGGAATAGGCTGATATCTTCAATGTAGGGCCCGCCGGGGTTGACAGCAATAAAGCCAGCCAGCGGGATGATTTCTTTCAGCGCCAGCCAAATAGCCATTTCGCCGCCTTTGGAAAACCCACCCACAACCGTCAGGCCAGGTTCGAGTGCGGTGGAGGCGATCAAATCCTGATAGTGCGCTTTGATTTCGCGGGCGCCTAATTCGAGATCATTCCATAGGTAGGCGTTGAGAGCCCATAACTGAGATGACTGCAGGATAACGGTGTACCAGCCAAGCGCGACAGCGCTTTGCCAATGTGGGGCAGTTTCTTCTGCGTTGAGGGCGTTACCATGTAAGGACAGTAACAGCGGCAGTGGTTGACCTGTTGTTGGTGGATCTTGTAAGATCAGGGCTACCGGTTTTGATTTCGCCTGGGCGGCCTGATACTTTTCCTCGTTGAGTTCCACCAGGCGCTTGAATTCTGGCAGATCGTGCAATGACTTCAGGTCATCATAGGAGGTTAGATCGGTGGCGCTTAACCAAAACTCGTGCTCTAGCGCCTCTTGAATGAGCTGCAATGCCAGATCGGTTTGGTTCATCCTGGCGGCGGTGCAATAGCGTCAATTGTAGATCAGGGCGGCCTGGTCGGGAAAGCGCGGGGCGGCTTCGGTCAGCAGATCGTAGGCGGCCTGCTCGGTTTCTTCATTGCCAGCGTAGGCTATCACTTGCTGTACGATTTTGTCAAAGGAATCAAAATTGGGCACGCGAAGCTCCTTGTATATTTAATGAGATTATACTTGCAATAACGTGTTCGGAAACAGTTCTGGAGGGTGGGCTTTGAAGCCGGGACTCGACAAGCTTGAACAACCCTTAAAAGCAATGAACTGGGAAATAGCCCCATAATAATCGTCCCAAATAGAATAAACCGAGATTCCACGTCTGATATATTTTGGCACCATTTTCACCCTGGGCCTCTTTCAACCCTGGCTGAGGAGTTACCCCAAATACGCTATAATTATTGATATGAACAACCCTGCAACAACATTGACCTGTACGCAATGCGGCGGGGAACTGCACCCGGATGAGGGCCAGATCTTTCTGGTTTGCCCATATTGCAGTGCGACGGTGTACGTGGACAAACGGCGGGTGGTGTTCCACTGGTCGGTGGCGCCCACGCTGAATGCGGATCAGGCCACCGCAGCGCTGTACCGCTGGATGTCTGGCAGCCAGACGGTGAAAGACCTGGACAAGAAATCGCAGATCACCGGGCGGGATTTTCAATACTTCCCGCTGTGGTATTTCAAGTTTGGATCGAAAGATCGCGAGGAGACTGCCCTGGAGCCCGCGGCGGCGACCTCGGTGAGCGAGCTGGCTAATCTGAACATTCCGGCGGGGGATTTGCGCAAGTACGACCCGGCTCTGGACGCCGAGAGCGAGCCGCCCAGCGTACCGCTGGAGGCCGCCCTGGAGTGGTTCCGACAGGCGCATCCGCAGGCCGAGGTGCGCGAGACGGCCCTGGTGCACGTGCCGATTTATATATTTAAATACGCCCACAGGAGCCAGACCTACACGGCCGTGGTGGACGCCGCCAGCGGGAACGTGCTGGTCAATATCTATCCGGCCAAGGATGAGATGCCGTTCCGGTTGGTAGGCGGGGTGGCGGCGGCAGTCTATTTGTGCATCGCCAGTATTCCGGTGATGGGGGCCTTTTCCGGCTCGGACGGGCTGGGCACGGGACTGCTGATTTGCAGCGGAGCCGGGTTGGTGGCGGCGCCGTTCCTGGTGGCCTGGGCAACCTGGGTGGCATCCAAAGTATGAGCGATAATGCCTTGAACGGATTAACTTGTCCGCGCTGCGGCGGGACGATCACGGTGCCAGAGGGGCTCAATCTGGTCATCTGCCCGTTTTGCGAGCTGCGCTCGGCGGTGAGCGGCGAGCGCGGCGTGCGGCGCTACCAGGTGCCGCAGCGCATCAGCTATGAGCAGGCGCAAGGGGTTTTGGCGACTTTCTTGAGCAGCGACATGAGCATTGCGCCCAGCGCGCGCAGCGCAGCCAAACTTAGCGAGACTTTTTTGGTGCACTTGCCGTTCTGGACGGCCTGGGGGCAGGGCGTGGCCTGGGCTTTTGGGCAGCAGCGGGTGGGCAGCGGGGACGACGAGCGCTATGAGCCGCGCGAGAAGAGCACGGCCCGTGAGATGAGTTGGAACGGCGTGGCGTGCGATGTGGGTGAGTTTGGCGTGCGGCGGATTTCGCTGGAGAACCGCCCCCTGGAGCCATTTAACAGCGATGGGCTGCACCGCAGCGGGATGGTGTTTGAGCCGGTAGGCTCGGAGCAAGCCGCGTTGGAGGCAGCCCGGCAAAGTTTTGAGGCCTCGGTGGCCAAGGACGTGAAGCTGACGCGCACCTCGCAGTTGTTTACCCGCCTGCTGGGGGCGCGCTTGGGCCTCGTTTACTACCCGGTTTGGGTGCTGCGCTATCTGTTCAAAGGGCGTTCGTTCCAGGTGGTGGTGGACGGCTTCAGTGGGGAGGTTCTTTACGGCAAAGCACCGGGGAACGTGCTGTACCGGGCGCTGACGCTGGTGGGCGGAATGGCGCTGGGGGCCTTCCTGGCGGTGGACGTTTCGACGTTGATTTTATCGGCGGCGGAGGACGAAACGGCGGCGTTTGCTTTGGGGTCGCTGGCGGTTGGCCTGGGAATCATGTACGCGGCCTTCCGCAAGTTCCGCTACGGGGAGCATCACGAATATCACCGTTACAAAGAGAGCCAGGCGCTGCCCATGTTGAATTTCGGCGGCGACGAGGACGTGGTCTCGCAATTGGTGGATAAGATAGGCAAACTATGAGCGACGCAGCCGTACGATTGATCCCGATCCAATGCCCGCGCTGCCAGACACCCGTTCCGGCGCAGGTGGACGAGGCGGCCTGGGTGTGCGGGCAGTGCAACCAGGGCATGCTGCTCTCTGAGGAGCGCGGCGCGCAGCCGTTGGACGTGTTTTTCTCGGCGGCGATTCCGGCAGGGGGGCAGGGCAAGCCGTTTTGGGTTTCGCGGGGCTCGGTCACGCCGGTGCTGCGCAAGGCGTATAAAGGCAACCAGGTGGCGGAGATGAACCAGTTTTGGTCGCTGGCGAGGTTGTTCTTTGTGCCCGCCTTCAAGCTGCCGATTCAAGAAGTGATTTCGCTGGGCGCGCGGTTCATCCATCAGCCCGCGGAGATGAAACCGGGGGCGGTGGTCAAGTTCCTGCCGGTGGTGGTTCCGCCGGCGGATGTGAAAGCGATCAGCGAGTATATTGTGATGAGCGTGGAAGCGGCGCGCAAGGATGCGCTGCAGGAGTTGCAGTTTAACATTCGCCTGGAACCGCCTCAGTTGTGGGTGCTTCCATAATTTATCGTGGCAAGGGGAAATGGATGGCAGTTTCAATGAAGCGTACTTCTCCGTGGATGGGACTGGTTTTGCTGGCAACTTTATTGGTTGGGCCAGCCTGCAATCTGTCGATGTTCGAACCGGCTCCGGCGGTCGAGGAGACCGTGGCGCCGGATGCAACTGAGCCTGCCTTGAGGGCGTTTTTCTCTACCCCAGGTACGCGCGAACGGCCTGAGGGCATCAATGAGCTGGTAAGGGCCATCGATGGGGCACAAGAGAGCGTGCTGGTGGCGATGTACAACTTCACCCTGAAAGATGCCGGGAATGCGCTGCTGGCTGCACACGAGCGGGGCGTCAATGTTCAGGTTGTGCTGGAAACAGACACGTTGGACGGGGAATGGGCGCAAGAGCTGCGCTCGGGGGACGTTGCGATGGCCTCGGACAATCGGGAAGGCCTGATGCACTACAAGTTTGTGGTCATCGATGAGCAAGAGGTGTGGACGGGGTCGTGGAATTTGACCACCGGTGGCACCTATTACGACAATAACAACCTGGTGCGCATCCGCTCGCAGGCGGCAGCGGAGAATTATGTCGCCGAGTTCCGCGAGATGTTTGACGAGGACAAGTTTGGGCCGGATGGAAGCAACCCGACTCCCAACCCGCTGATCATGCTGGGCGGGACGCGCATGGAGTTCTACTTCTCACCGGAGGACGCCCCCGCGAACCGGGTGGTGGATTTGCTGTATGGCGCCAAAGAGAGCGTGGAAATGATGGCCTACAGCTTTACTTTGGATGAAGTGGGCGAGGCGCTGCAATCCAGCGCGGCGCGTGGGTTGGACGTGCGTATTGTGTGTGACGCGGGGCAGATGAACGGAACAGGGGCGGAGTGCCCGCTGTTGCAGCGCGACGGGTTGGACGTGCGCGTGGATAGCATTGAGGGCTTGATGCACCACAAGGTGATTGTGATTGACAGCGAGATTGTCATTTTTGGTTCGTTCAACTTCACGCGCAGCGCCAATATCCGCAACGACGAGAATTTGGTAGTGGTTTATGACGCAGAACTTGCGCGCGCGTTCCAGGCGGAATTCGAGCAGATCTACGAGTTGGCAGTCGATTAAGCTTTCGGGCTGGAGGATTACATGGAAAATAT
>JAFGLU010000133.1 GCA_016927865.1 Anaerolineaceae bacterium | reverse complement strand
GCCCATCAGCTACTACGCCATCCGCCTGCGCCAGAAACGCAACCTGGATGAATCGCTGGATGTGTGGGCCTGCCACGGCATGGGTGGGGTCTGGGGAGCGATTGCTACGGGGATATTTGCCACCGAGGCGGGCACGACCGGTTTAATCGCCGGCAACCTAATGCAGTTCCTGGTGCAACTACTAACGGTCGGCATTGTCATTGCCTTCGCCTTTGTTGTCACCTACGTCATATCGAAACTGCTTGACCGTACCGTCGGTTTGCGCGTCACAACCAATGAAGAGGAAGTAGGTCTGGATATCAGCGAGCATGGCGAAAAAGCCTACGCCTGAATGACACTGCTCCGTGACGAAGTCAGAACAGCCTATTAGGAGAATTTGTCATGACCAAGAAAATCGAGGCGATTATTCGCGAAGATCAATTCAATGATGTCAAAGACGCGCTGCGCAAGATTGGCATCGTTGGAATGAACGTTTGCGAAGTACGTGGGCAGGGCCGCCAGGGCGGAATCCTCCTCACCGGGCGCAGCGGGACGTACCAGATCGACATGCTACCCCGCTTACAGCTCAACATTATTCTCAGCGACCACAACGTGGAAAGGACCGTTGAAACCATTCTCAACGTTGCCCATTCGGGGAACATTGGCGATGGGCTGATCTTCATCTACCCGGTGGAAGAGGTCATCCGCATTCGCACTGGCGAGAGGGGCCATGAAGCGATCACGTACGATAACGATATCGACACGCGAGTCCCCGAAAACGGCAAGGCGACCTGATGGATTGTTCCGCGTTCCACAGCTCTTTAGTAACAACTCACGCAGATGTGAAAAAGACCCGAATTTGAGGTGTATGCGGGTGCGAACACCCGCATACACCTCAAATTCGGGAACTTTCCTCAACCTCGATAAGTAGATACGCTCCTTATGTGGGATGCGCCGGGCAATGTTCAGCAGGAAGCGCACAGAAGAGGGCGAAAATTGCGTAAACTGACTGAATCAATCGAGTAGGAGGGCGGCAAGCCGCCCTCCTACTCGATTTTGTTCTAATTGCTGTTCGTCAGCCGAGATTTATGTACCTTCTTCCCAGGAGTTGAGGTAGCTCAACTGCTCGGGGGTCAGCACATCAATCTTCACGCCCATCGCATCGAGTTTAATGCGGGCAATTTCGCGGTCGATCACTTCCGGCACCGAATAGACGCGCTTCTCCAGCTTGTCGTAATTCTTGAGCATGTATTCCGCGCTCAAGGCCTGGTTGGCGAAACTCATATCCATCACGGAGGCCGGATGGCCTTCAGCCGATGCCAGGTTGATCAGGCGGCCTTCACCCAGGAGGAAGATCAGGCGGCCGTCCTTCAACTCGTACTCTTCCACGAAGGGGCGCACCAGCCGCTTGGAGACAGACATCTTCTCCAGGGCGGGGATGTTGATTTCTACGTTGAAGTGCCCAGAGTTGGACACGATCGCGCCGTCTTTCATGACCGCGAAATCATCCTCATCCAGCACGTTCAAGTCACCGGTCACGGTGCAGAAGATGTCGCCAATCTTGGCGGCTTCGGGCATCGGCATTACGCGGAAACCGTCCATAACTGCTTCCAAAGCAGCCAATGGGTCGATCTCGGTAACGATGACATTGGAGCCCATGCCGCGTGCGCGGCTGGCCAAACCACGTCCGCACCAGCCGTACCCGGCCACCACGAAGGTCTTGCCGGCCAGCAGCACGTTGGTCGCGCGGATGATGCCATCCAGCGTCGACTGGCCCGTGCCATAGCGGTTATCGAAGAAATGCTTGGTCGAAGCATCATTCACCGCGATGATGGGGAAATTCAAAGCCTTGTCGGCAGCCATCGCCCGCAAGCGGATCACGCCGGTGGTGGTTTCTTCGGTCCCGCCCAACACACCGGGCAGCAGGTCGCGGCGTTCTTTGTGCAGCACGCCCACCAGGTCGGCGCCGTCATCCATCGTCATCTGGGGCTTGTGATCCAGAGCGGCGTTGAGGTGCTTGTAATAGGTGGCGTTGTTTTCGCCCTTGATAGCGAATGTGGGGATCTCGAACACGTTGACCAACGCAGCGGCCACGTCATCCTGCGTGGACAGCGGGTTGGAGGCGGTCAAAACCACGTCCGCGCCGCCGGCTTGCAGCGTGCGCATCAGGTTGGCCGTCTCGGCGGTCACGTGCAGACAAGCCGACACGCGCAGCCCCGCCAGCGGGCGCTCTTTGGCGAAGCGCTCCTGGATCAGGCGCAGCACAGGCATCTCGCGCTGGGCCCAATCAATGCGCAGTCGCCCGCCTTCGGCCAGCTTTGAATCTTTGATATCAAACTTAGACATACAATTTCCTCCTAGAGAATACAACCGGCGGAAGCAGATTATGCCGCCAGAATGTTTAGTTTACCACCATCATCGAATTGTTGCCGGAATCGGGTCACAAATTCGGTCGGGGTATAAGCGTGTTCCTGCGGCCCGCGCGTTTCCAGGCAGTAAGCTGCCGCCAGCGCGCCGACTTTGCCACACAACTCCCAATCCAATCCCAGCAGGTAAGCGCGCACGAATCCGCCCCGGAAAGCATCCCCCACCCCGGTGGGGTCGAGAATCTCTTTAGGCCGAAAGACTGGCACGCGGTACTCCTTGCCTTCGGCATAAATCACCGCGCCTTCGCCACCCAATGTCACCACGGTGAAACCGGTGCTGCCGATAATCTGCTCAGCGCTCATCCCGGTGTGCTTTTGCAGCAGCTCAAACTCGTACTTATTGACAAACAGGCTGTGCGCGCCTTCCACGCCGTGACGCAGCTCCTCGCCGCTCACCCGCACCACCTGCTGGCTGGGATCATACAGGTAGCGGATGCCCAATGCCTTGCACTCAGTCACATACTGGTCCATAGCTTTGGGATCGTTGGGCGAAATAATCACCAGGTCGGGCTTGGCCGTCAGGCTGCGCAGCGAAGCCTGCGTCGCATACGCCATCGCTCCAGCATAAAAACTGCTGATCTGGTTATTATCCTGGTCGGTGTTGGCAAAGAACGAAGCCGTGAACGCCTCGGGGATTACCACCGTCAGGGAAGTGTCCACCCCGTGACTTTCCAGCCAGGCGCGGTACTCGGTGAAATCTGGACCAACCGTGGCAACCAACTTAGGCTTTTCACCCAGCAGCGCCAGGGTAAAAGCAATGTTAGGGCCTGTGCCGCCCCGCTGGCGCACCATCGTGTCCACCAGGAAAGACAGGCTGATATTATCCAGGCGGTCGGGAAGAATGTGCTCCTTGAAACGCCCAGGGAAGGACATCAAATAATCATACGCAACAGAACCGGTGACAATTACACTCACGGAAACCTCACAATCCCCGCAAAACGCGCGGGAGATGGAAACCAAAGGGCGGATACACCACCCCTTTTTCGGTCACAATAGCCGTCAACAGCGAATGGGGGGTCACATCAAAGGCCGGGTTGCGCGCCCTGGCCCCCTCCGGCACCACTCGCTCGCCGTTCAATTGAATATTCAGCACCTCGCCCGGGTCGCGCTCCTCAATCGGGATCAAGCCACCGTGGGCCAGGGTCAAATCGATCGTGGTCGATGGAACTACCGCGTAAACTGGCACATCGTTGCTGTGCGCAGCCAGCGCCAGCATGTAAGTGCCGATTTTATTGGCCACATCGCCGTTGGCAGCCACGCGGTCGGCCCCGAAGAGCACCTTTTGAGCCTGCCCGCTGCGCAAAAAGTGCCCGGCCATGCCGTCGGTGATAATCTCGTAGGATATCCCGTATTGGGACAATTCCCACGCGGTCAGGCGCGCGCCCTGCAAGCGCGGTCGGGTTTCATCCACCAGCACGTGCACGCGCTTGCCCTGCTCATGGGCCATGCGCACCACCCCCAGCGCCGTGCCCCAATCCACAGCCGCCAGCGCCCCTGTATTGCAGTGATGGATGATGGTATCACCGTCCTCAATCAGCTCTGCCCCAAAGCGGGCCATTTGCATATTGGTTTCCACGTCCTCACGGGCCATCTGTTGGGCCTCGCTCACCAGCCGCTCGCGCAGCTCCGCTGCCGAGGCAGTTTCCGCCCCGGCCACGCTCAGCATGCGCTCGATGGCCCAAAACAAGTTCACCGCGGTAGGCCTGGACTGGCGCAGCACAGCAGCGGCTGCCTCCAATTCTGTGCGCAGTTCATCCGCTCCAGCCGCCTTGGAGCGGCAAGCCTGCGCCGCCAGCCCAAAAGCAGCCGTCACACCAATGGCCGGCGCGCCGCGCACCACCATCTCGCGGATGGCCCGTGCCGTGGCAGCCGCGTCGGGGCAGCGGAAAATTTCCAGCCGCCCAGGCAGCAAACGCTGGTCGATCAGCAGCACTTCACAGGTTTGAGGGTCCCAAGCAACAGTCAGCATCCTGGCATTGTGATGGGGTTTCACCTGCGTCCACCCGGCAGGCAAAACCCCATCCACAAATATCCTTTCAATAACTTCCACGGGAATGAAAAACAAGAATCCCGGTTGAATGTACTCTAAATTTTTGGACATTGAAGTTTAACATGCCTTCCGCCCTTTGTCAAAGTATTGACACAACGCCTATCCTCCGGTAAGCTACAATTGTATCTGCTCGTCCAAGCTGGGGGAAGTTTCTGAATTTGAGGTGGTTGTGGGTGCGAAGCACCCACAACCACCTCAAATTCGGGGCTTTACAATTTTACTGGAGTAGATACTTATATCTTGTGGAACAAGCGAATGCCCAAAACAACTTCCCGTAACGCCCAACTACTCCTTTTTTTGTTTCTGCCTGTGCTCATTGGACTGGCCTGCTCCTTCTCAACCGTGCTGCCTAGCGCCGCCACGCCCACTCCCACCCTCACGCCCACCCCCAGCTTCACCGCCACCCCCACCGAAGTTCCCTCGCCCACTCCATCGCCCACCCCGCTGCCTGCCGCGCGCCTCGATTTGGGTGAACAGGACCTGTTCCTGGGCAACTTCGAGGATGCTCGCAAGCAGTACCTCGAGGCCCAATCAGCGGCCCCGGATGACGAAACCCGTGCCGCCGCGCTCATCGGCTCTGCCCGTTCGGTGTACCTCGAGCGCAACTATGGCGCCGCCATCAGCCAGTTGGAAAGCGTACTGCAAACCTATCCATCCTCCCCTCAGGCCGCCTACGCCTGGTTTTACCTGGCTCAAGCTTACGACGACAGCTTGCAATATTCTCTGGCCGCGCAAGCATACGGCAAGTACATCGAACTGGGCCCCGGTCTGCTCAACGGCTACATTCATGAATACCAGGGCGACGCGTTTGCCAACGCAGGCGAGATGATGAACGCCGCGACCGCTTACCAAAAAGCCCTCGAGTACTACCACCCCGGCAGTTCGGTAAGGATCCGCCTGAAACAAGCCGACGCGCTGCTGGCAGCCGAAGATTACACCAACGCCGTGCTCCTGTACCTGGATATTTACCAGACCGCCGACAATGATTATGACAAAGCGCGGGTCAACTATTCCCTCGGCCAAACTTACCTGACCCTGGGCCAGTACGAACAGGCCTATGCCCGTTTCCTTGACTCGGTCAACCTCTTCCCCACCTCCTTCGACACCTACCTGGGCTTAACTGAGCTGGTCAACGCCGGCATTCCGGTGAGCGAACTCGACCGTGGCATCATCGACTACTTCGCTGGCCGTTACGGCCTGGCGATCGACGCATTAAACCGTTATATCAAATCCGGCGAATCGATCGACGGCACCGCCCTGTACTACCTGGCCCTATCCCGGCGGGCACTCGACGAGCCGGGGTATGCCCTGGAATATTTCAACGAACTCATCGACCAATACCCTTCCGACCGTTTCCTCTACCGGGCTTATACCGAACGCGCCTACACGCAATGGGCCTACCTGGACCAATACCAGGAAGCTGCCCAAGGGCTGTTGGGCTACGTCGCCCTGTTTCCCCAAACGGCCGAAGCGCCCACTGTGCTCTATGAAGCCGCCCGAATCCTCGAACGCGGTTCGTTCCTCTCTGAAGCTGCAGCGGTCTGGCAGCAGATGATCGATGCCTACCCCACCGCAGAGCGCAGCATGGATGGCTTGTTTCTGGCCGGCATCACCACCTATCGTCTGGGCGATTTCGTCCAGGCCCGCACGATCTTCCAACGCATGTTGGTTCTGGCCACCGATCCACGAGACCAGGCCGCGGCCTTGCTTTGGGTCGGCAAAACCCACGCCGCCGAAGGCAACGTCGCAGAGGCTCAACGCTCCTATGAGCAAGCTTCGCTGCGCGATCCAACCGGGTACTACAGCGAACGGGCCAAAGAACTGGCCAACGGTCAGTCGCCTTTTGAATCCGCTCCCCCCTACAACCTGGATTATGATCTCAACACCTTGCGCCCTGATGCCGAAACCTGGCTGCGCTCCACCTTTGGCCTATCCCCCGACACCAATCTGGCCGATCTTGGGGCGATTCGCGCTGACCCAGCCTTCCAGCGCGGCGAAGAACTGCACCGCCTGGGTTTGTTTTCGGCGGCACGTAACGAATTTGAGACCGTGCGCCTATCCGTGGCCTCCGATCCCGCCCAGACCTTCCGCCTGATGAATTACCTCCTCGAACAGAACTACTACCGCCCGGCCATTCTGGCTGCTCGCCAGATTTTGGACCTGTCTGGAATGGACGATGCCGGGACTTTCTCGGCGCCAAAATACTTCAACCACATCCGCTTCGGGGTGTATTACCGCGACCTGGTCCTGCCCAATGCAGCCGAGCACGATATGAGCCCGCTGTATCTGCTCAGCGTCATTCGTCAGGAAAGCCTCTTCGAGCCCTTTGCCACGTCGGGCGTCGGAGCGCAGGGTCTAATGCAAATCATGCCCGCCACCGGGCAGGAAATCTTTGTGCTGAACAACTGGCCAAACAACTACGATCAGGCCGACTTGAGCCGCCCCAATGTTAGCATCGTCTTTGGCTCTTCATACCTGGCCCGACAGCGCGATTACTTCGGCGGCAGCCCGTTTTGGGCACTGGCAGCCTATAATGGCGGCCCTGGCAACACCATTGCCTGGAGCCAACTGGCCGGAGACGACCCCGACCTGCTTTTGGAGGTCATCCGCCCCGAAGAAACGCGCAATTACATTCGCCAGATTTTCGAGTTCTACAGCATTTATAAGATGCTATATTTAGACATTTCTGCAACCGAAAATTAGAAAACAGTACCCATACAAAAACCCTAAGGGTCTTGAAGACCCTTAGGGTTTGTCTTATACCCTTCGAAAATTCTTGCGCTTACAGCACCAGCCGCAGCGGCTCCTCCAGGTACTCCGCCAGGGCCTGCATGAACTGGGCCGCCTCGGCGCCATCCGTCACGCGGTGATCCGCCGACAGGGTGGCCTTCATCCGCGTCTGCACCTTAATCTCGTCACCCACCACCACCGGCACCTTCATGGCTGAGCCTACGGCCAGGATGGCCGCTTCCGGCGGGTTGATGATGGCCACAAAGTGCTCCACATCAAACATACCCAGGTTGGAGATCGAGAATGTGGAGCCTTCAATATCATCCGGCTTCACCCGTCCAACTCGCGCTCGCGCCACCATCTCGCGCACCTCGGCGGAAATCACCCGCAGCGGCTTCAGGTCGGTGTCCCTGGTCACGATGGTCAGCAAGCCGCCTTCCACTGCCACCGCAACCCCCACGTTCACCTGCCCGTGGCGGACAATCTCGCTCCCCGCCAAAGACGCATTGATGTTTGGGAAGCGCCGCAGGGCCAGTGCCACGGCCTTGATGATAAAGTCGTTTACCGTCAGCTTAGCGTCATCTGGCAGCAATTCGTTCAGCTTTTTGCGCAGTTCCAGCATGGGCTCCACGTTGTAGTTGTGGGTCACGTAGAAATGCGGCACCTGTTGTTTCGATTCCACCATCCGCCGCCCAATAGCCGTTCGCAGCTTGTCCAGAGGAACGCGCTCATCCGCCGGGGCCTTTGCCCCGCCCCACACCGCCGGGGGCAGCGCCACCGGAGCCGGGCCTTTGGCCGCAGGCGCTGCCGGGGCAGAAGCGGCGACCGGAGCTGCCGGAGCAGCCGCAACCGGTGCAACTGCCGGGACATAACTCTCCACGTCCTTACGAACCACGCGCCCGCCTGGGCCGCTGCCCGAAACTGCGCTCAAATCAATTTCGCGTTCTTCGGCCAGCTTACGCGCCAGCGGAGAGGCCTTCACTCGCCCTCCTTCCATCACCGCCGCGGGTTGCGCTGGGGCCTCTGTCGCGGAGGCTTTGGCTTGCGCGTCGGAGGCGGGGGCAGCCTCGGCTTTAGCAGCCGGTTCAGCCGCAGCGGGAACTGCATCCACCTTCTCGCCCGCTTCGCCCACCACCGCAATGGCGGTGCCCACAGGGACAATGCTGCCCTGTTCCACCAGGTGCTTCAACACTACCCCGCTAAAGCTCGACTCCACCTCCACAGTAGCCTTATCGGTTTCGATCTCAGCCAGCACCTGGCCTTTCTCAACCGTTTCGCCCTCGTGCCTCACCCAACGCACCAGGGTGCCTTCCGCCATATCAAAGCCAAGTTTGGGCATACTAATGGTTTCAGCCATTCAACACCTCCTTGACCGCATTGATCACATCTTCGACTTGCGGCAGGGCCATCTGCTCCAGCGTGCGATTATAGGGCAGCGGCACCTCTTTCTGAGCCACTCGCTTAATGGGCGCATCCACATAATCGAAGGCTTCCTCGTAAATCCGTGTGGCCACTTCCGAACCCACCCCGTAGGATTGCCAGCCTTCCTCAACAATCACGGCGCGGTTGGTCTTTTTGAACGACTCCAACACCGGGCCCATGTCCAGCGGGCGCAGGCTGCGCAGGTCCACAATCTCCACGTCGATGCCTTCTTTCGACAGCGCATCAGCGGCCTTCGTTGAAATCTCCAACATCTTGCTGTAAGTCACCAGGGTGATATCTTTGCCGGGTCGCTGGATGGTGGATTTGCCGATGGGGATAACAAAATCACCTTCCGGCACCTCGCCGCGGGTCTGGTACAGCGTGGCATGCTCAATGAACAGCACCGGGTCCTGGCTGCGAATGGCCGCTTTGAGCAGCCCTTTGGCATCTACCGGGGTGCCCGGAGCCAC
Source organism: Anaerolineaceae bacterium (assembly GCA_016927865.1). Taxonomy (GTDB): domain Bacteria; phylum Chloroflexota; class Anaerolineae; order Anaerolineales; family Anaerolineaceae; genus Anaerolinea. The sequence continues at coordinate 6,632 of JAFGLU010000133.1, read as the reverse complement.
TACCTTCAGACCCGGAAAATGCGCAAAAATGGCATCTGGAGTCTGCGAGTGAGTGGCGCCCAATTGCCGCCCGCCGCCACCCACCGCCCGGATGACCAACGGAAGCACCATCTGGCCGTTAAACATATAGTGCATCTTGGCTGCCTGGTTGACGATGTAATCCATCGCGGAAAAAGCAAAGTTGATGGTCATCAATTCGGCAATCGGTCGCAGCCCGGTCAGCGCCGAGCCGATGGCCGCGCCCAAAATGGCGTTTTCGGCAATCGGCGTGTCCTTCACCCGGTCCGGCCCAAAATGATCAAAGAAACCTTTCGTCACCGCATAGGTTCCGCCCCACACCCCCACCTCTTCACCGAGGATGAAAACGCTTGGGTCGCGCTCCATCTCTTCCCACAAAGCCTGGGAAATTGCCTCTCGCATGGTAATGCGTGCCATAATGTTCCTCCTCCCTACTCTTCCACGTAAATATGCCGGAAGAGTTCTTCCGGGCCCGGTTCGGGGCTGGATTCGGCAAATTCTACCGCTGCCAGCGCTTCCTGCATCGCCGCGTCATCGGTCTGATCTAATTCTTCCTCGCTCGCAATACCTTTTTCAACCAAATACTTGCGGTAGATGCCAATAGGGTCATTTTCTTGCCACTTGTGCACTTCTTCTTGCTTGCGATAGCGCTCAGGGTCACCCATCGAGTGCCCGCGGAAGCGGTAAGTGATCACTTCCAGCAGCATGGGGCCAGAACCCGCCCGGATTTGGGTCAGCATTTCGTCGGCCGCTTGCCGCACAGCCATCACATCCATACCATCCACCTGGCGGCTTTGCATGCCATACCCCGAGGCCTTCTGAACAATTTCAGACACAGCCGAAGCACGGTCCACCGACGTGCCCATTCCGTACTGGTTGTTCTCGCACACCCACAACACCGGCAAATTCCACACCTTCGAAATATTCAAGGCCTCGTGGAAATAGCCGATATTGGTGGCGCCATCGCCAAACATGCAGATGGTCGCGTTGGGGTCTTTGCGATATACATCACCCAGCGCCAGACCAGCGGCAATGGGCAGGTGCCCGCCCACAATGGCATGCCCTCCCCAAAAATTCTTTTTCACGTCTGCCAGGTGCATAGAGCCGCCTTTGCCGCCCGAACAGCCGGTGGCTTTGCCCAGCAGTTCGGCCATCACTTCATTGGCGCTCAACCCGCAGTTAATCGCCACGCCGTGATCGCGGTACGCGGTAATGACCCGGTCTTCGGGCGTACGCGCCGAAATCAGCCCGGTGCTCACCGCTTCCTGGCCGATATACAGGTGCAGAAAGCCACCAATTTTGCCCTGCTGGTACAGTTCGGCTGATTTTTCTTCCAGCCGGCGGATCAAAACCATTTCGTGATAGAGCCTCAAGTAGTCGCTTTTTTCCATGATGAAACCTTTCTTTGCTTGATGCTTCCGGCAAGAACGCCCACAACGGGCGTTCTTGGAGAGTCATTTTTTGTGATATTCCTTCTAAATTATATCCAATAAAACAGCGCAGGTCAAAAAGTTGTACAGATTGACCTGTTGCTACTCAACAGCAAAACTCGGGCGTGTGGAAAGTCATGGAGTTGCTGTGCTAGGCGCCACATTTTGGTGGGCGTCCGGCTTCAGGCAGCACTACACCTAACTGTGGTCGGTTGTGTATGGCGGGCTTTGCCCGCCTTAAAAATAGAAATAAGGAGTTTTTGTCGCACTTCGTGCAACAAAAACTCCCTGATACCTTTTTTCTTAGGCGCCTTTCGGGCGCGATTCCGTCTCGACAGTTAGAACCTATCCTCAAAATCGCAACCTCCCCAATAATTTTAGGATAGGTATTTGGCTGAAGTTTGAAAGATTTACTGGCGGGTTAAGGAGCGGAAATGCTCATCCACCCGAACGCCGGATTTCATTTGGTGGCGTCTGAACAAGAAAAACCAGGCCACCCCGCTCAACACAATACCAACCAGCAGGATGATCGCGAACTGGCCCACGCCCTTACCCATTGGAACAACAAAGGGCAGCACACAGACAGCGAGCAGGTAAATAAAGGAGATCAATCCGGTCACGGTGACCAGCGGGACAGGTCCTATTTTCAGGCGGGCAATTTTTGGCGCAGCCTCGAACCAACTGGGACGGACAAACGGCATCACCGTAATAGCCAAAGCAGGGGGAAGCTGGAAGATCGCAAGCAAAAGAATAAACTCAATCGGGTTGTTGGTTGCTCCCATCAAGCCGGATGCCAACAGGCTCACCAATGATATGCTCGCCACGATCAGCACAGCAAGAATCGGGCTCTTCAGGTTAGGATGGATCATCCCCACCATAGCTGGCAACATTCCATCATCCGCCCAGGCTACCAGGATGCGCGAAGTATATAAAAACTGCATTTGCACCAGGTTGATTACCAATAAGGCAAAGGCAAAGAATACCAGCGCAGATACGATTACACTGGGAGAAACCACGTTGGCATAAAAATAAATCCACGGCATGGTCAAGCCTTCAAAACCTTCGGATTGGTATAAGAAGCTCTCTGCTGCCAGCCAATTCAACGGCGCCAATCGTTGCAGCAAAGCTGCCGCCGCAATGAACAGCCCTCCAGACACAAGCGTGCTGGTCCAGCTACTTGCCAGCAGGGTTCGCTCAGGCCGCTTCACTTCTCCGGCAAAGTACGTCGAGATCCAGTTGCCAAAGAAAAGCGAGAAACCAATCAATAGCCCACCGTAAACCAGCCAATTTTCCGTGGGCTGAATTTCCATGCCTAAATTAGTGGCGCGCACAAAGCGCTCCGCGTAGCTTTGCGAGCCCATGTAGCGGTCCCAGCCAGACGAAAAAGAAACCACGGGCACAGCCAGTTGAATAAGGATCGCTCCCCAAGCCACCAGCCCGCCAAACAGACCAATCTTGGTAATGATTTCCATGACCTTGGGGGGCAGAATACAAATACCAAAAATAATCACAGCGACTACCGCGCCAACCAACACAACCGTCTCCGGTTTTTCCAGGCTTTCTGCAGCCGCAAGCATTCCGTTCGATTCCACAACCATCCCAATATTTCGCAGCAGGCTGGGCAAGAGTGAATCAGACAGGTAGGCCAGGGCAGTGCCCGCCAGCAACACGCCCACCAGCATTGTGCCCCAACTGGCCGCAAATCCAACCGGGGCGCTCAATACGCGAGAAGCCACCACATAATCTGCTCCTGATCGAGGAGCGATCACGCCCATCATCGAGAACGTATATCCGTGGATTAAACTAAGCACCACGCCGATGACCAGGACCACCACCAGGTTCACGCCCGGCCAAATGCCCAGGAAGGATGAGTAGGGCAGCGTGCCAGAAGTCGCCAGGCCCACGCAGGCCAGTGCAAAAGTGATGGTCGTGAAGGTGCTGATATGCCTGGGTAAACCCTGAGGATTATCTTGTGTACCTGAAAGGGAACCAGTTGTGGAACGAGCGTCAATCTCCGCCATGCGGAACTCCTCATCAATCAGATCCGGGGATACGAGAAGCCGGTTCTCGGCCGAGTCTCTTCCACCTCTGCTCGAGCAATTATCTAATTATAGTACAAAGAGCCTGGAGAGGATCTTGACGACCCGCCTCCAGGCTCTTTTTTAGTTTACAACTGGTTTACAATACGTTTGTAAACGCTCTAATCGGGAAATACGCTTCCCCCCAGGTGATGCTATTTGCCGTGCTTGATCGCGGCCTGTGCAGCAGCCAGGCGGGCCACCGGCACGCGGAACGGCGAGCAGCTCACGTAGTTGTTTCCAACCAGGTGGCAGAACTCGATCGAGTCCGGGTCGCCGCCGTGCTCGCCGCAGATGCCCACTTCCAAATCGGGGCGAGTCGCGCGGCCATCTTTCACAGCCATCGCCATCAGTTTGCCCACACCGTCGCGGTCGATGGTCTGGAAGGGATTCTTCTCCAGAATGCCTTCTTCCACGTACTTGATGAGGAAGTTGCGCTCCGCGTCGTCGCGGCTGTAGCCGAAGGTCATCTGGGTCAAGTCGTTGGTACCGAAGGAGAAGAACTCGGCCAGAGAGGCAATCTCGCCGGCGGTGACAGCCGCGCGGGGGATCTCAATCATCGTGCCGAACTTGTAGGGGAATTTCACCTTCTTCTCGTCCATAACGGCGGAAGCAATGCGCTCGAGGCGCGGCTGGATCCACTTCAGTTCATTGACGGTGCCGGTCAAGGGGATCATGACCTCGGGTTTGACGTGGATGCCGCGCAGGGTGCAATCGGCAGCCGCTTCAAAGATCGCCCGCACCTGCATTTCAACGATTTCGGGCATGTAGATGCTCAGGCGAACGCCGCGCAAGCCCAGCATGGGGTTGCTTTCGTGCAGCCCGCGGATAGAGGCCAGCAGTTTTTCTTTGTCAGCCAGGCCCTCAGTCTCGCCCTTCACGCGCATGGTTACAACCTCTTCGAAGAGTTTTTCTTCATCGGGCATGAACTCATGCAGCGGGGGATCGATCAGGCGGATGATTACCGGGAGGCCATCCATGGCCGCGAACAAACCATCGAAGTCCGAGCGCTGGCTGGGCAGAAGCTCATTCAAAGCGGCGGTGCGGGCTTCAGAAGTCTGCGCTAAAATCATGCGCTGCACGATCGGCAGGCGCTCCGGCTCGAAGAACATGTGCTCGGTGCGGCACAGGCCAATACCTTTGGCGCCATAAGTGCGGGCGCGGCGGGCATCCTTCGGGTAATCCGCATTTGCCCACACCTGCAGGCGGGAGGCCTCATCGGCCCAGGTCAACAGAGTCATCAGTTCGTGCTGCTCTTCCAGGTTCGGAACAGACAAGTCGAGCTTGCCCAGGTAAACTTCACCGGTACCACCATCGACCGAAATCCATTCGCCTTCCTTGACGACCACGTCGCCCACCGACATCTGGCGCTTGACCAGATCGATCTTGACAGCAGAAGCGCCAACGATGCAAGGCACACCAAACTGACGAGCCACCACGGCCGCATGAGAGGTCGCGCCGCCTTCGCTGGTCAAAATACCCTTGGCAGCCAACATACCGTGCACATCATCTGGCTTGGTGAAGGGGCGAACCATGATGACCGCCTGGCCTTCTTCCTTGCCCATCTTCTCAGCCAGATCGGCGTCGAAGTAGATCTGTCCAACCGCGGCGCCCGGGGAGGCGTTCACGCCGCTGGCGAAGAAGCGACCGGCTTTCTTGGCGGTTTTCTTGCCGCTGTCATCAAACTGCGGGTGCAGCATGGCATCCACCTGCTTGGGGGTCACGCGCTGCAGGGCTTCTTCTTTGCTGATCAGGCCCTCGGCGACCATATCCACAGCGATCTTGATCGCTGCTTTGGCGGTGCGCTTGCCGTTGCGGGTCTGGAGCATCCACAACTTACCACGCTCAATGGTGAACTCCATGTCCTGCATGTCTTTGTAGTGCTTCTCAAGGACGGCGCAGATGTCCATGAACTGGTGGTAGGCAGTGGGCAGGGGTTCGACCATCTTGTCGATGTGCTCGGTATTGCGGATACCGGCAACCACGTCCTCGCCCTGAGCATTCAGGAGGTACTCGCCGAAGATCTTGCGATCGCCATCCGAAGGATTGCGGGTGAAGGCTACGCCCGTGCCGGAGTCCCAACCCATGTTGCCGAAGACCATCGTCACAATATTGACGGCAGTGCCCAGATCATCGGGGATGGCTTCCGCGCGGCGGTAATCGATGGCGCGCTTGCCCATCCAGGATTTGAACACGGCTTCGGTCGCCAGGCTGAGCTGGTCAATTGGGTTCTGGGGGAAGTCGAAGCCCTTGGCATCCTTGACAGCCTTCTTGAACACAACCGTCAGAGCCTTGAGGTCGTCAGTGGTCAGGTCGGTGTCCGATTTGTAGCCACGATCGTGCTTGTAAGCATCGAAAGGTTCTTCAAAGGCTTCATCGGGCATATTCAACACCACCGAGCCGAACATCTGGATCAGGCGGCGATAGGAGTCGTAGGCGAAGCGGGGGTTTTCAGTCAGTTTGGCCATGCCTTCAACGGTCTCATCATTGAGGCCGATGTTGAGGACGGTGTCCATCATACCGGGCATCGAGAACTTGGCGCCGGAGCGGCAGGAGACGAGCAGAGGGTTTGAAGAATCGCCGAATTTCTTGCCGCTGGCTTCTTCCACACGCTTGAGGGCAGCCACTTCCTGATCCCACAATCCGGCAGGGAATTTGCTGCCGCCGGCGGTGTAAGCGTTGCAAGCCTCGGTCGTCACCGTGAAGAACGGCGGCACGGGCAGCTTAATGCGGGTCATTTCAAAAAGATTTGCGCCTTTGCCACCCAGCAGAGCGCGCACTTTGTCCCAATCGCCGCCCACATAGGCCGACGCCTGGTCCAATTCATCAAATACATATACCCATTTCTTTTCAGACATTGGAAGTTCCTCCATAAAGATTTGCACCCCGGATTTGGGGATGATAGCCACCAGTTGGAAATTTGGGGGGCAGCCAGGGTTATATACTCCGGCCCGCCGAATGCCCAAACCTGAGAAATTCTACCACAAAGCCACCGTTTTAGCGGAGCAATCGCCCAGGCGGGGTGCACTCAAAAGTTGTTAGAAAGGTGGTCAAAAAGAGAGCCAACCTGTTAAGATAACGGTTCCCACACCAAAATCAGAACAGG
>JAFGLU010000132.1 GCA_016927865.1 Anaerolineaceae bacterium | reverse complement strand
GTGGGTGACCGGGTCGGGCAGGCGGGTGTAGCCGTCATGCTCGCCGCGCCAAGTGAGAGTGGGCGCAGATGGCAACACACGACCTTCTGACCAATTGCCCCAGGTGAAGCGGGTGAGACGCTGCATTTGATCCTCGCCGTCCACGGTGACGGTGTTGTGCACGGCGCTGCGGGCCAGGCCGTTTTGCCAGATGCCGGAACCGTTGTACAGATAGGTTCCAGCGTCGATGGCGACGGACTGCCCATGCCAGAATAGGTCCAGGTGGAGCTGGTCGGCATGGGAGGGCCGCTCGCGGTGGGAGGCGCAGCGGATGGTAACCTTGCTGGAGGGGCCGCGCAGGGTGTAGATGCCGCCATCGGGGAAGGCGCTGTCCTGTTGTTGCGGCGGCTGGAGGGGAGCTTCCAGACTTTGCGGGCCGCACAGCCAGAGCAGGTCTTCGTCCCAGGGGCCGGGCGGGAACAGGCGCGCGCCGCGGGTGATGCAGGCGCCTAACTGGAGGACGGGGCGGTAGTCGGTGTAATCGCAGGTGTTGAGGGGCAGCACCAGCGCGCCATCGATGGAGCCGTACTCGGGCATTTGGCCGGATTCGGGGTCGATTAGTTGGGCAAGATGATCGACCGAGGCGGAAACGGCCCGGCGCAAGTCCTCGGAGAAAGGCTGCTTGTTGAGATCACCCAGGCGCAGGGCCAGCAGGTAAACATGCAGGATGAAACGGTTGTAGTTGACCGAGTACATGGAGTAAGCGCCGTCGGGGAAGATTTGCTGGCCGGCAGCCTGTTCCAGCAACGCGCGGCCTGTTTTCAGGTACAACGGCGCGTCTTTGAACTCGGGGAACAAGAGACCCGCCAGCCAAACGCCGAAAGCCTCAGAAACCATGTGGTTGGCGCGGGTGGAAATGGCGTAATCGAGGTTGCGGTAGATGCGCTGGGCCAGGGCAGCGGAGAATTGGGCCAGTTTTGTCAGGCGCTCGGGGGTGGTGTGAGGGGAACCTCGGAAGGTGTACAGGCCAAAGCACCAGGCTAAAAGGCGCAGGGAGGCTTCCTGCCCGCACTTCCAATTGGGGCCCATGCCGGGCGGGTTTTGCTCGGCCCAGTCCTCGACCAATGACCAAAAGGCAGCCGGGAAGCGCTCGTCGTGGGTGGCAGCATAGGCGCGGATGAGGGTGAAGACGAAGGCAAAGCGGCTGGCCTCCCAGACGTACTTGATGTCATAAGGGCCGTCATCGGGAATTTGGGTCCAGTGTTGGGTGATGCCAAAGTATTTCTGAGTCAACGGGTCAAGGGTCCAGTTGGGGGGAAAGCCGAGCTGGAACCACTGGTGCTCGAAGAACTTGAACTCGCCGGTCAAAATGCGTTCTGCTTCGGCGACCGCAGTGCGGGCGTCCCAGGGTAAAAGCGCATTTAACGCGGGTAGTTCGTCGAAGACGAAAGCCGGAGTATTTGCTTCGCGCCAGGAGGCGTAAGCAGTTGGCTCGGCGGGCACGTCGGGGTGCAGCCAGCGGCGCAAGGGGGCGCTCACCCATCGGTAAGACGGAATTTGCAGGCGGAGGATGCCCGTGCGCATGCGCAGCGCATAGCCCAAGCGAGAGATTAGCCAGCCCAGGCCAAAGCGGCGGCGGAGGGAATCGAGGGCTTTAATCTTTCTGTGCATGGCTGCGCCGGGCAGTATACAGGGCGATGACGACCCACAGCAGCGGCAGGCCGATGATGATCAAGGCGGGGGCGGCGGGCGCCTGTTGGGTCCAGGCCAGGGCCAGGGCAACGCCGGTAAAGGTGAGAAGGATATACAGCAGGCTGATGGGCGCATGGGCGAAGCCGCTGATAACCAGCTTCTGGTAAACGTGGGTGCGGTGGGCAGAGAAGACGCGCTCGCCTTTGAGGCCGCGGCGGATGAAGGTGATGCCGGCGTCCATGATGAAGGCCCACAGGATGCAGGTGCCCATCATGAGAGGGTCGCCGCCGGAGGAGGCTGACAGGAGGGGCAGCACGGCGAAGGTGAAGCCGAGGAAGGTGCTGCACACGTCGCCCATGAAGATGCGCGCGGGGGGCCAGTTGTGGCCGAGGAAGCCCAGGCTGGAGGCTGCCACCGTCAAAGCAATCCAGAAGGCCAGGTCGTTGGGCAGACCGGAGCGGGAAAGGAGCATCCAGCCCAAGGCGGCGGCAAAGGCTGTGCCGCCACCGATACCGTCGATGCCGTCCATGAAGTTGTAAGCGTTAGTGAGGCCGACGATCCATAGGAGGGTGATGGGGATGCCTACCAGGCCCAGGCGCAGTTCGCCAAAGAGGGGGATGGTGACCGATTCGAAGTAACCCATCACCAGGATGACCGTCAGGGCGACCAGACTCTGGATGGTGATGCGAAAGCGGGCAGACAGCGAGGTGACGTCGTCGCGCCAGCCGAGGAAAGCGATGACGATGCCCGACAGGATGTAGACGAGGCTGTGTTTCCAACCGCCGCCGGAAATGCTGTAGATGAGCACAACGACGAGGGTTAGAATGACTACAGCCAGGCCGCCGCCGCGCGGGGTGGGGGCGGAATGCGAGCTGCGCTGGTTGGGGATATCGAGAATGTGCTGGCGCTGGGCCCAGGCACGGATGAGGAACACTAGCCCGTAAGAGCCGGTGGCGAGGAGGAGAAAAACGCCAAATTGGGGAAGCGTGGGCAGCATGTGAGCGGGTGGTTCCTTCAGGGTTGATTATACACTTCCGATCTATTTTTTTTCGGAATAAACCTGGCTGGCCTAACGTACTTACTTTAGATGTTTCTACTTAATCTAAAGGTTGCAAAACTAAGTCTTCTATTATTTCATACTCCTTATCACCCCAATTCGGATCACCAGGTAGAGGCGGGATGGGTAACCAGTGAGATACTTCATTAGTTGAAAAACTTGATTTATTTGGAATAAGATCACCTTTTTCATGTTTTACTATAGTATTTAGCGAATTCTGAAGGAGATTTGTGGATTTAAAATCACTAATGATTAGAGACATCAATCGGAACAACGAAGATAATGCATATAAGGAAACTTCCCCCGATATACCCTTACCATTGTGGATAAAGTCATTTCTTGCTTTTCGGGCGAGATTTATGAGTTTATATGTTTCAGTATCGATTAATTCTCGTTGAAATAAAACCTCAATGCGCGTAGAAGTGGTCCAAGTTCTGAAATCCTTTAAGAAAGTACTTCTACCGGCAATGTTAGCTTGTTTTTGGTTAACAATATGGTCAACCCATAAACAGTTAACTATTTGCTCAATTGAAGTCCAAATAAAGATTAATGACTCGGTCCAATGTCGATTTACGTAATTTGATGCGCCGTTTAGTAAGAGTACTGGTGAGATGCCTTTTAACTTCTGATAAAATTGCTTTCCCTTTTCGTATGCATCAGAAATTTCCGCGATTTCCAGACTTGGTGGATTAAACAAGAGGATAACATCAAGAGCTCCTGCGTGTTTCGTTCGAATTGCTCTATGGAATTTAGCATTTGGGCCATCTCCCCCACCAAGCAATTTGGTGTATCCATCAAGAGTTAAGAGTCCAATTGAGATATCAACGGGTAAAACGGCTTCAGTATATATTCCACCCAATAATAGTATTCCTAAAGTCTCGTTGAATTTCTCTAAAGCAGTATCTCGATTTCTAAACTCATCAATTGCTGGAAGGATTAAACTACCGTCAAAGCCAATTCCTATAGAGAAGGGCCTTATGCCGACATCTAGGAATGTAGATAATCTACTCAATTTTACATAATCATAATTTCGGTCATTGATATCATTTATGCTTGGCGCCCACAGTTCATTTTCTCGCTTTACGAGTCGGAACGGCAATACACTTGCAATGACTATAGGAACATGGTTTCTGTTATTCATGATACTTTTCCCCATTAATTATTTTGAGGCGACGCCAAAAACGATGTAAGGTATGTACGTTTCTAGATCAAATTATGGAATAGTGCCAGGGTTTCGGCGAGTTTGTCGCGGCGGTCGAGGTGCTTGAGCAGGTAAGCGCGGGCGTCCAGGCCCATTAGGCGGGCGCGGGCGGGGTCGCGGTACAGATCGAGGATGGCCTGGGACAGCTTCTCATCATCGCCGGGCGGGACGAAGATGCCGCCGCCGGAGGTTTCGATCACCTCGCGAATAACGCCGTCGATGGCCAGGATAGTGGGCCGCCCGGCAGCCATGTAATCGAAGACTTTGTTGGGATAAGTCATGCAGAAGCTGGGGATGTTTTGCAGGATAGCCAGGCAGGCCTCGGCGGAGGCGAGCACGGCGGGCATTTCTTTCTTTGGGGTAACCCCGGCGAAAAGGACGTTGTTCAATTCTAGGCGCGCCGCTTCTTCTTGCAGGCGGGCGCGCTCTTTGCCGTCGCCAAAAAGGACAATGCGGATGCTGGGCTCGGCTTTCAAGCGCTGGGCGGCTCGCAAGAGGGTGTAGATGTCGTTGGCCTGGCCGAGCGCCCCGGCATAAAGGACAATGAACTTGTCTTCCAGCCCCAGGCGGCGGCGTACCGGGGTGCCGTCGACTTCGGGGGTAAACATATCGACGTCGGTGCCATAAGGGATGAAGGTGATTTTGTTGGGGGGCACACCTTTGCCGTGCAGGTATTCCACATACGCGGGTGAGTTAACCAGGATGTGGGTGGCGCGGGCGTAAAGGAAGGACTCGAGCCAGCGGGCCAGTTTGATGAGCACGGGGTTGGTGAACACGCCCATTCCGACGATGAACTCGGGCCACAGGTCGCGCACCTCGAGAAGGAAGGGCTTGCGGCGCAGGAAAGACACCAGCCAGGCCGAGAGAGCCTGGAAGATGGGCGGGGTGGTGCCGAGGATCAGGTCGGCGTCTTTGACGCGCAGCGAGGCGATGACCGAGCTGAACATGAAACTGAGAAAGGAGACGATGCGCCAGAAATAGCTGCGGTGCAGGGCGGGAAATATGTAAGTGCGCAGGATGCGCACTCCAGCGATGGTCTGCTCGGCAGCCAGCCCGCGCCGTTCGATGATCCGCTGGCCGGTCTGGTAGTTGAGGTCGCTGGCGACGATCGTTAGATCGTGCCCGTGCTGGCGCAGGTATTGGGCCAGTTCAAAGTGGCGGGTGTGGCCGGGTTCTTCTGGAGATACAAAGGCCTGGTTGATGAGGAGGATTTTCATAAGGAGTGAGGGTTATTATATTCGAATTGGGGGTGGGGAGGTGGTTTTCAGGGAATATGGAAAGAAGCGTTCAAGATTTTCCATGGCCGCGCGGGCTAAAGCCCTTGCTGAGTTCACGGAAGCCAAATTCGGTACCCCCGGTTAAACTGTTGGACGGAGGGCGCCTGCACGCCCTCCGTCCTCAAGGAGGAGAGATGGGAGAAGAAACTACTTGTCGGTAATATCGACAGCGTAATTGACGTAGGTGCGAGGTTTTTTGGATTCCACGCTGAGTAGAATATATAGGCCGCTGACATCCTGCGGGACGACGATTTCGGTGGTCCACTGAACGTTACCGGCTGCCGGGGTGATGGGCACTTCGGGCATATCCAGGATTTCGGCTACACCGTAGATAATGCCATCGGAGCCAATGACCGGGGGGATGCCGATGTGGGTTTTGAGGGCGAACTTGGTGGGGTTGTAGTTTTGCCAGGTAAATTGAAGCCCTGTGTCAGTGCGCTGAGTGTCTTGCAGGGTGATGACGTTGTCGCTGAGGGCGATGATCTCTACCGTACTGTCCTGGATCAAACTTTCGATATCGCTGGCGATCGGGTAAGACAGGTCAGCGGCGATTTCGTCCAGGCTGATTTCCAAAGTGCCTTTCAATTCGTTGGCGGTGGGGTCATAATAGTCCAGGATACCGCCGTAGCTAACGTAGTCGATGCTGAGGGTCGCGCCAGCTTCGGCGGATGCGCCCTTGCATTCCACGAAGAGAGGTTGAACAACAGGATCGGTATTCTTGCCGGTCGAGTAGCCCCGCATCTGGAAGCCAGGGGCCAGGCGGTGTTCGCCTGTGCCAACGAAGACTGTGTCACAAGCCGTGGTCGTGCCGCCTGCTTTGAGCGTGGCGGGCTGGCCAGGCGCCGCTTCCATGACCGACCAATCGCCGGTGTCGTTGCGGATGGTGAGTTCGATCCGTAGATCGCCCGCCCCAGTTTGTTCTACTTTGTTCGCTACGGCCACCCACACTTTGGAGGCGGCATCTTTATCAACCACCGGTTTTTCGAGGCCCTCTGGGACGACAATATATACGCAAGCGGACATAAAGATAAGATAGGCCAAGAGGGCGGAAATGAGGATCTTTCTTCGCTTCATTATGAGTTCTCCTGTGATCAAGGCAGCGAGGAAGACGTGCAGCCTATTGGCCCGGGCTCACGGCCGGGAGGAAGGGACGGATGGCGGCTAACGTCAGGCTGTAACCGGGGGGCATATCTGTGCCACCGTCGACCGCTGTCGCGGCCTTTTCCTGTCCGTTGTGCGAGATGGTGATGTAGTGGATATAGCACTGGCGGCAGGGGGTATGGTAGGTGCTGTAAATTTCGTCTGTAAACCAGCCATTCTCGTCAGAAATGGTGGCGAGCATCTGGTTGATGGAAGCAGCCTCGTATTGGCTTTCGACTGTGTTCGTTCCGGCAGCGCCTGTTACCCGCCCGTCGGGATAGATGGCATACAACTCATCTACGCAATCCGGGCCGCCTGCGCGGTGATAAGCAATGATTGCGCCGTCCTGAATCAAGGCCGATGCTTCTTCTTCGCGGAAAGCCGGCATCTCGCACGCCGCGATCTCAGGCGTGACGGTGGTATCAGCGGGGCGGAGCTGGTTGGTAATGCTTACGACCGCGAGGATCAACACGGCCAGGGCAGAGAAACCAAGTGCCAGGCGCTGCCACATGGGCATGGCCTGCCAGCCTTTGGCCTTTTGGGTGGTTTCGCGGCGACCTTTGCGGTTGGACAGAACGGTTTGCACGCCGATGAAGACCAGGGTGAGCACGCCGATGACAATTTTGGTCCACCAGGAGCTGAGCGAGCCGATGAACTGGATGAGGGCTTGCGTGACAGCCAGAACCAGCACGCCGAAAAGGGTGCCGAAGACATAGCCGGAACCGCCCGTGAGCATGGTGCCGCCCATCACAACCGAGGCGATCACGTCCAGCTCAAAGCCGGGCGCATAGAGGCCGTGGCCGGAAAAAACGAAGACACTGAAGGCCAGCCCGGCCAGCGCAGAGCAGAAGCCGTTGAAGGTGTAGACCAACAGCTTGGTTTGATCTACAGGCAAGCCCATCAGGCGAGCAGACTGCTCGTTGCGGCCTTCGTTGCCGCCAATAGCGTATACCGTGCGGCCGAAGCGGGTGTACTGGGCGATGAATATGGCGACGCCTAAGAGCAGAAAGGCTACTACTACAGGGATGGAGATATGGGGGGCGGCGGTGCCTTGCGCTTCGGCCAGTTCTTTCAAGCCAGGGATGAGGATTTTCGTTTTGCCAATGATCTGGAAGACGCGATCGTTGATGGTGACCGCGTCGTCACTGATGAAGAAGCACATACCCCGGGCGAACCACATGCCGGCCAGGGTGGCAATGAAGGGTTGGACTTTGAGTTTGACGATGAAGGCGCCCATGACGGCGCCCAGGGCGGTGCCCATTGCCAGCATGAGCAGAATGACCAACCCCGGGCTGACACCCTCGCGGAGGAGGACCGCCGAGGCAACGGTGGTGAGAGCCACCACGCCGCTGACCGAGAGGTCGATGCCGCCGGTGAGGATAACCAAGGTCATACCCACGCCGCTGATGAGCATATGGGCGCTGTTGCGGAACAGGTTGAAGAAAACCTGGGGATTGCGCATGCCTGCGAAGAAATAGGCCCCAACGCCGTAGGCAATTAACGCCAGCAGCGCGGTGGAGAACATGGGGATGAACTTGCGGTTCTTGGCGAAGAAGTTGCCCAGCCAGCGCTTCATGATTTCACCTCTTTTTGGGGTGCGCCGATTCCGCGGACCCACCCTCTGACTTGTTCGGAGTAGAGGAGGATGACGAGAATGACGACGATGGCTTTGATGGCTTGAAGCGCGAACGCGGGAACGCCAAAGGCGTACATGGACTGGGTGATGGCTTGCATCACCAGGGCGCCGATCATGCTGGCCAGCAGGGAGAAGCGCCCGCCAGACATCGAGGTGCCGCCGATGACCACGGCAAGAATGGCGTCCAGTTCAGTCATAAGACCGATGTTGTTGGCGTCGGAAGTGCGGATGTTGGAACTGGCGACCAGCCCGGCAATGCCGGCGCAAAAACCGCAGAAGGTGTAAACCATGAGTTTCAACTTCTGCTCGTTGATGCCGCTGAAGAAGCTGGAGCGGAAGTTGATGCCAACTGATTCGATGAACATGCCAATGGCTGTCTTGCGAGTAATAAGCCAGGTGAGGGCGAAGACAAAGGCCACAATATACAAAGAAAATGGTAGGATGATCCAGCCCTGGCCGATGTAAGCATAGGGTTTGTAGGTGATTTGGACGCGCAGGCCGTTGGTGATCAGTTGGGCGATGCCACGGCCAGAAATCATCAGAATGAGCGTGGCGACCATGGGTTGGATGCGCATGTAAGATACTAGGACGCCGTTCCAGAAGCCGCACAAGACAGACACCAGCAAGGCTACACTGATAACCACCCATAATGGTTGAAAGGTGTAGGTGGGGTCGGTGACGAAGAATACCTCGTTTTTGAGGGCCGAGGGGTTCATCAAGATTCCCGCCACTGAAGCGGCAATGGCCATCGTTGCGCCGACGGAGAGATCGACACCGCCGGTGGCGATGACCAGAGTCATGCCGATGGCCAGGATCATGACCGTGGAGCCGTTGCGCAAGATGTCGACCAGGCTGCCGTGTAAATTCCCGTTGCGAACTTCAATATTGAAGAAGCCGGGGATGAAGACAAAATCAAACAAGAGGATGAGCGAAAGAGCGACGATTGGAAAGAGGAGCCTGCTTTCCGTAATGCGCCGCCAGGAGAAGGTGGTTTTGGTTAGCTTCTTCATGCCTCACTTCCTGCAATGGCGTGGATGATGGTATTCTCTTCTACTTCACCGGAGAACTCGGCCACTTTTTCGCGTTCGCGCAACACCACAATTCGGTGGCTGGTGCGCAGCACTTCTTCCATTTCAGAAGAAATGAACACACAGGCCTTGCCTTCTTCGGCCAGGGAGAGGACCAGTTTTTGGATTTCGGCTTTTGAACCCACGTCGATGCCGCGGGTAGGCTCGTCGAGGATGAGCACGTGAGGGTTGATGGCCAGCCAGCGGGCCAGGATTACTTTTTGTTGGTTGCCGCCGCTCAGGTTCTTGACTGCCTGATCGGCTGAGGGCGTGGCGATGTTGAGCATTGAAATATACCGGTCGGCAATTTCATACTGCTCGGACTGGGTGAGAAATTTGAACCAGCCTTTTCTGGCTTGCATTGCCAGGATGATATTCTCGCGGACGGTCAAATCATCGACAATACCGGCGGCTTTGCGATCTTCGGGGCAGAGCGCCACACCGCGCTTGATGGATGACAGCGGTGAAAAATCGTGTACCGGGCTGCCCAGAAAGTTCATCTCGCCATTATCGGGTTTTTCTACACCAAAGAGGATGTGGGCGGTTTCAGTGCGACCCGAGCCAAGCAGCCCGGCCAACCCCACCACTTCTCCGGCATGCAGATCGAGGCTGAGGGGCGAGAGGGTGCCAGAGAGGCCCAGTTCGCGGGTTTCCAGGAGTGCTTCGCTGCGAATATGCTTGCTGCTTTCAAGCTTGATGGCAGACATCTCGTCCAATTCGGCCAGGGTGCGGCCGATCATCTTTGAGATGAGGCCGACACGGGTGATGGAAGCAGTTTCATAAGTGCCGACCAGCTTGCCATTGCGCAGGACGGTGATGCGGTCGGAAATTTCAAAGATTTGGCTAATGAAGTGGGTGATGAAGACGATGCCAACGCCCTCTTCTTTCAGTTTTCGCATGACCTTGAACAATTGGGCTGTTTCTTGCGTGTCCAGGCTGGAGGTTGGCTCGTCTAGAATGAGAATTTGCGCCGATGACAGGTATAAAGCGCGGGTGATGGCGACCATCTGCTGGATGGCGACGGTGTAGGTACCCAGAGGCTGAGTGACATCGATGGAGATGCCCATCATGCGCTGGAAAGTCTCAGCAGCCAGGGCGTTCATTTTCTTCCAATCGATGCTGCCAAATTTCTGTGGCTCACGGCCGATGAGAATGTTTTCGGCCACAGAAAGATTGGGGCACAGGTTGACTTCCTGGTAAACGGTGCTGATGCCCAATTCCTGGGCGTGACGGGGAGATTTGGGGCGGATGGGCTTGCCGTTGAAAAGGATCTTGCCCGAGTCCGCGTGCTCCACACCGGTGAGAACTTTCATGAGCGTGGATTTTCCCGCGCCGTTCTCGCCTACCAGGCAAAGAATTTCGCCTTTTCTCAAGGTGAGGCTGACATCGTCGAGGGCCTGGACGCCCGGAAAGAACTTGCTGATTCCTTCCATGACAAGAATGTTTTGATCGGGCTCAGACATGCCTGGCTTCCTTCGGTTATGAGTGATTTTTTGATAATGGATAAACGAGGATTCGTGGTGATTTATTTTGCAGGATTGGGAAGCGGTGGAATGCCACCGCTTCCCAATTTATTGAAGCACCGCTGCCTGCTGATTTCAAGAGCCAGACTCAGCAGGCTTGCTGCGCAGGACTTTTAGTACTTGCGACCTGCGGCAATGTCTTTCAGGTTGGGATCATCAGCGTAGAAGACGCTTTCCTGGGAGGGGATCCACTTGGGCAGGCTTTCACCATTGAGGGCGGCGAGGGCAGCTTCATAGACCTGGGGAGCCAGGAGGGGGTTGCATTCCACGGTGACGTTCAGGGTGCCGTCGAGCATGGCCTGGAAAGCGCCAGCGGTGGCATCCACGGAGAGGATCTTGACATCCACGGCGGGCACGAGGCCGGCTTCTTTGAGGGCTTCGATAGCGCCAAAGGCCATTTCATCGTTCTGGCCGAAAATGCCCTGGACATCCTTGGTTTCCTTCAGCCAGGCTTCAGTAACCTGCTTGCCTTCAGAGACGCTCCAGTTGGCGGTCTGGCTCTTGGTGATGTTGATGCCGCACTCGGCAGCCGTCTCGCGGAAGCCTACACCGCGGTCGATGGCGGCGGAAGCGCCCACGTTGCCAACCAGTTCCCACACGTTCTTGCTGTCGCTGCCTTCGAGCATCTTGCACATTTCGCGACCAGCCTTGCGACCTTCTTCAACGAAGTCGGCGCCGATGAAGGTGACGTAGTAATCTTCGAGGCCGTCAATGCGGCGGTCGGAGAGGATGACGGTCTTGCCGGCGGCTTTGGCGTCTTTCATGGCCTGTTCCCAACCGGTGACCTCGAGGGGTTGAAGCACGATCACGTTGACTTCGGGATCCTCAATGAACTGCTGGAACCCGGCAACCTGCTTGGCCAGATCGTTCTGGGAGTCGTAGAATTTGAGGTTGATGCCCAACTGAGTAGCGGTTTCCTTGAAGGAAGCGCTGTTGGCGGCGCGCCAGCCACCCTCAGAACCGGTCTGAAGGAAACCGACAACCATATCAGCATAGGTGTAGACCTTTTTGGCGGGTACGTCTGTGGCGGGCACAGCGGTGGGGGCGGCGGGGGTTGCTGCGGGAGCGCAACCAACCAAGCTACCAACAAAGACCAACATCACGACGAGCGCGAAGAAGACCTTCGAGATTTTCATCTGCTTTCTCCTGATTAAATTGTCTAGCGGATAGAGATTCTGTGAACGTTCCCGGGATACTACCAATACAATACAACTTCCCCGAGCAGAAATCTATACATTCTCTTTTGTGGTAGGTTTGAAATGTCATCTATTATGACGATAAGAAGAAACTGCTTCAGGATTTGAGCAGTTTTCTTTGGATGGTGGTTAAATTATTTTGGACGGCAAAGCCTGGGCACTGCCTGGGGAGGAATACCGGGTGTTAATACTTACGCGTGGGCAGGATCTCGGCGGCATCAAACGGGAAGAAGATGCCTTCCTCAGAGGGAACCCACTTGGGCACGGTTTCACCATTGATCACCTTGAGAGCCAGCTCGAAGAACTGCGGACCAAGAAGCGGGTTGCATTCGATGGCGGCGTTTAGCTTGCCGGCGATCATGGCTTCAAATGCGCCGCGAGCAGCATCTATGGAGATGATTTTGATGTCGACGCCGGGTTTGAGCCCGTGTTCTTCGATGGCTGTGATGGCGCCTAGAGCCATATCGTCATTGTGCGCATACACAGCGGTAATTTCGGAACCGTGCTCGTTGAGGAATTTTTCCATCACTTCGCGGCCGCGGGCACGGGTAAAATCGCCGGTTTCGGAGGCGATGATTTCCATCTCGGGATAATCGGCCAGAATTTCGCGGAATCCGCGGTAACGGTCGTTGGCTGGGGCGGAGTTGATGGTGCCGACCAGCTCGACTATTTGGGCTTTTCCGCCAGTAAGATCAGCCATCACGCGGGCAGCATTGCGGCCCTCCTCCAAGAAGTCTGAACCCAGGTAGGACACATACAGGTCTTCTTGCACCGCGGCGCGCCGGTCGACCAAAATGATGGGGATGCCGGCGTTTTTTGCTTCCTGGAAGACTTCGCTCCAGCCTGTTTCAACAATGGGCGAGATGCCGATGAGGTCCACTTTTTGGACGATGAGTTTGCGGACGGCTTCGATTTGTTTATCCTGGTTTTGCTGCGCGTCAAGGAAATGCAGCTCGATGCCGAGTTGATCGGCGGTTTCTTTGATGGAGGTGGTGTTAGCAGCGCGCCATTCGCTTTCGGCACCAAGTTGCGCGTAGCCAATAATGACGTCGGCGTAGGTCTTTTTTACGGGAGATGTGGCCTGGGGGACCACAGTTTGGGTGGGTTGGCAGCCGAGTGTTCCGAGCAATAGGAGAAGGGCTGACAAGGCGAGGAGTGCGCGCATCGTTTTCATGTCAGGTTTCCTTCGGCGTCCACGGGTTCGGGCAGGGGTACAGCGGTTTTTCCGTTGCCGCCTGTTTCGGGAACCGCAGGAATCACCAGCGTGACGCGGGTGCCGGTGTTATATTCGCTCTCCACCGATAGGCCGTAGGGTCTGCCGTAGTAGAGCCAGATGCGCCTGTTGACATTGCCGATGCCAAAGCCGCTTTCCATTTTGATGTCGCCCGAGTCGTCGGCCAGTTCGGCGCGTAGTTGGGCCAGCTTTTCGGGGGTAAAGCCAATGCCGTTATCTTCGACCTCGAGCAGGATCTCGCTGGCGCCTTTGCGCTTGGCGCGGACAACAATAGCCCCGCCCTGGCGCTTGTTTTTGATGCCGTGGTAGAGGGCGTTTTCGACCAGCGGCTGCAAGATCAGCTTAAGAACGGTGAAGTTGGCGACATCGGGGTCCATTTCGATGCGGTAATCCATGATATCGCGGTAGCGCATCTTCTGAATGGTGAGATAGTTGTTGGTGCGCTCGACCTCTTCGCCGATGGTGATCCAATCCATGCCTTTACTAAGGCTGATGCGGAAGAAGCTGGAAAGCGCGCTGACGATCTCTACCACCTGGCGGGTCTTTTTGGCCTCGGCCATCCAGATGATGGTGTCGAGGGTGTTGTATAGAAAGTGGGGGTTGATTTGGGCTTGAAGCGCGCGCAGTTCGGCTTTCTTGAGGTTTTCCTGCTCTTTGATTTTTGAGTCTAGCAGCTCCTTGATCTTGCCGATCATGATGTTGAAGCTCATGCCCAATTCGGTGATCTCGTCCACGTTTTCGCGGGTGACAAGGGTTTGCAGGTCGTTTTTGGTGATTACGGTGGTCACATCGTGCAGCTTCTTGATGGGTATGTAGATGCTTCGTGAGAGGCTCCAGGCGGCAAGTACTGAGAAGGCCAGGGCGGCGCTGATGAGCACAATGGCCAGGATTTCCCAGTTGACAAAGCCTGCCCGGATAACCTGGTACTGGCTTTCAGTGCGCCGGACCTCGAAGATGGCGTAATCCTGAATGACCTCTTCCAGAACGGAGGTGGCAAAGTGAATTTTCTCGAGGAGGGCCTCGTTTTCGCTAGCGGTGCTTTTGTTTTCAATCTGCACACCCATCTGATCGACGTATTCGGTGATGGTCAGCATGGTGCGGCGAATGCTTTCGAGCTTGATTTTTGCTTTGGGCGAATCCGTGTTGGCCATCATCGTTTCTAGCTTGGCGTTGACTTCGGCGATGAGCGCATACTGGCTGCCATCTTTGAAGTCTACCTTACCGGCGACGATCTTCCACATTTCTGTGTCGATGTCGGTTTTGACGCTGCCGCCGATGCTGTTGGCTGTGGTGATGTTGGTGATGATGGCATCGTAGCGACTGCTGTAGCTCAGCACCTGGGATACCAGCATGGCGTTGGCTGTGCCCATGATGAGAATCACGATGAACAGGGACAAGAAGATTTTGACGCGAATGGATAAGTTGATCCCGGCGATGGTATCGGCGAAGCGGCCCAGGTGTTTGAGCGGGGATTTACTGGTGGATTGGGCGGCGGCGCGCAACCTGGCCAAGATCGATTTTTGAGGTGGGTGAGCCGTATCTTTAATCACTGTTAACTCGCGAGTTTCTCATTAAACGGTAAAAGGGACATCCTTGACACCTAATCCTCTTTCTTGCGAATGCGGAAATCAGTGGGAGATAGGCCAGTGTTCTTTTTAAACGCGGCGCTAAAGTAGTGGGGGTCGTTGTAGCCTACCTGGCGTGAAATGTCAATGGCGCGTAGCGAGGTTGTGCGCAAGAGCTGCCGGGCTTTCTGGATGCGCACTTCGGTCAGGAAATCTTTGAAGGTCTGCCCGCATTCCTGGCTAAAAACCATGCTAAAGTGGCTGGGAGAGAGGTTGACATGAGTGGCGACAGCAGAGAGGGAGAGATCGGGATCTATATAATGCTGCTCGATGTAACTCTTGGCCTGGCGGATCATGCCAACATACTGGCTGGAAGCGCGGCTGTCGCGGAAGGCGATGGCGGCGGAGAGGATGCTTAGAACCTGTTCTTTGAGCTGGTCGAGGGTGTGGATTTTCGTTAGAGTGGTTTCGATGGTGTTTAACTCGGGAAGGACCTGGTTGACTTCACCACCCAACTCCTCGATTAGCTTGACCGCAGCACAGACAACGTCTACAAAAACGTAGTTTTTGAGCAGCGGCGACTTGAGGGCAGCTTCGTCGAGCTTGGAGAGGTAGCTTTCAAAGAAGGCGGCAATTTCTTCTTTGCTTCCGCAACGCATGTAGTTTTCACAGGCGGATTTGTCCATCTTGAGCAATTCTTGCTCGATGATGGTAGGGGTGAGGGGGTCAACTTCGGTGGTACTCTGCACTTTGGACAAGGCTTCGATGAACGAGAGCGAGATGTCTGCAATGCGGTGCTGGACTGCGCCGACGCCAATGGCGAGACGGTAACGGGTGGCGCCGAGCGCTTTCTGGATTTGTGAAAGGAGTAGATCTTTGTCTTCGTCCAGGTGTTCGGGGATGTTGCCCTTCATGAGCAATATCAATTCATCCCAATCTTTGGAAAACAGGAAGACGTCTGGATTATTTCCGACCAACTGTTGAACGATTTCGCGGGCGTGTTCATATTCGCTGTAGTCAAATGCCTCAGAACGGTCATCCAGTTCGGTTTTGAGGATGACGACACGATAGCAGCGCGCGGAGAGATCCATTCCCAGGGACTGCCCCTGGTCGATGGCATCTGAAGCCGACACGGCGCCGACAATGAGCCTGAGGAGAAGCTTTTCTTTGAGCAGGGATTGGTTTTCCTCAAGCTGCTCGCGCAGCCTGTGTTGATTTTCCTGGTCTTGCCGTTCCAGGTCGAGTTGCGTGGCGATTTTTTGGAGGGTTTGCTGGAGGTTTTGAACGGTGACGGGTTTTAGAAGATACTCGGTGACGCCTAGCTCGATGGCTTTTTGCGCATACTCGAATTCGTCGTGACCGCTAAGGATGACGATTTTGACGCCAGGCATCCGCTCGCGGACGATTTTGGCGAGTTGCAACCCATCCATGAAGGGCATTTTGATGTCGGTGATCAAGACGTCGGGCTTAATTGCCCGGACCAATGGCAAGGCCATTTCACCATCGGCGGCGTCGCCGCAGAATTCAAAGCCGTAGGCTATCCAGTCGACGTTATCGCGAATGCCTTCGCGGGTAACGATTTCGTCTTCAACAAAAATAACTTTATAGGGCATAACGGACCTGCCTTCAGACAACGATTAAATTCAGCCTGTTCAAGCGGGGAAAGTGGTGAATATGCCACCAGCGTACCCTTTTAGTATATCCCGTTCCTGGAAAGTTGTTCAACCACCTGGGCCAGGAGGGTTTCATATAGAATGCGGCGCTCGTTATCTCCGACATGAGTGAAGTAAGTAATGTTGGCTTCGTAGTGCCGACAGGCATCTTCAGGGTGATTCTGCGCGACGGCGAATTCTCCCATGCTGTGGTGAATCCAGGATACGCGTTCAAAGTTCTTTAACTCATTGAACAACTCGACACTTTGATTGCCAAGACGCTGCGCTTCTTGGTAATTGTCTGCTTTTTGTTCAAGCACCATCAGGCCATTGAGGCATAAGGCCTGCCCCCAATGATTCCCGGCAGCGTTGAATGTTTCCAGGCTGGCCTGGTAAGCGACCTGAGCCAAGGTGGAGTCAAAGTCGCTGAAGTTCATCTCGTCTGCCCAGATTAACTGGGAGAGGGCTTCGCCCCAGCGGTCATTGTTCTTTTTAAAAGTCACAAAACTCTGCCGGCACAAATCCAGCTTTTGATCTGATTCCAAGCCGGGGCCGCGGCAAAGCATAATGAGCGTATACGCTTTGGTGATGGTATCGGGTACGAATTTGGCTAGCTCGAGGCTCTCCATGAGCAGATCATCTTTCTCTTCAGGGCTGGTTTCCAGCGAGAAATGGCGGACGGCTGAGAGGATCAAGGCGAGCAAGCCGCTGAAGAACAGGTGCTGTTCATTGTGTCGCGAAGCGGGAAGTGAGGCCAACCGGGAGCGGAGGTTCTGCTCGATTTCCGCCAGGATGGCGAGCATTTCCCTGGTTTCAACCCGCTGGTTGTTCATCTCGAAAAACAGAATGACGGCAGGGCAGATGCGCTCCAGACGTTCATATTCTTCCAACTGGAGGAGTTCGCGCAGCGCGGCGCGGATGTTGAGGGTTTCGGACCTTAAATCAGCCAGAGCAGCTGCTTGATCGCGGCCTTTCAGCCCGGCGAACATCTGGCAGATCCAATCGCTGAAAAAGAGGGCGTGCGCGGCGCGAACTTTGGCGAGAGCAGCCGGGTTGGCCAAAAGCTTTTCTTGGGCATAGTGCTTGAGGACAGGATGAATTTCAAAGCGCCCCAATTCGTTGCGGCGGATGAAGGATTTATCGACCAGGACGGAGAGAACGGGCAATGTGGCTTTGGTGACTATGATAGCGGCATCCCGCTGGAAGCCGCCGTGGAAAACAGCCAGCCGGCAAAAGGCATCTTGCTCGGCGGTTGTGAGAAGCTGCCAGGAGGTTTCAAAGACGGCCCGTAGTGTTTGATGACGCTCAGGAACGTTGCGCCAACCGGCGTTTAGAAAGTCGAGGCTGCGCTCGATCTCGTCGGCGATTTCATGAATGGAAAGCAGTTTGACCGAGGCGGCAGCCATCTCAAGGCCGAGGGGCGTGCCTTCGAGCATACGGCAAATGCGTGTGATGGAGGACCAGTCGGAGCCGTTTTTATGACCGACTCGTTCGGCGGCTTTCAGAAAGAGTTGAACAGCCGGAAAGTGGAGAGCGTCAGCGGTGACATGTTCTACGGGGAAGGACAAACCGCCGATCTCTATGACCCATTCGCCGGGCAGGTTGAGTCGCTCACGGGAGGTGACAAGCAGTTTCACGCCAGGAACAGCGGTTATGAATTCGGCCAGAAATTCGGCGCATGAGGAAAGCTGTTCGAAGTTATCCAGGATGAGCAGGGCGGTCTTGCCGGTGAGGTAGCGGGCGAGTTGGGTTTGCGCATCGCGGGCGGGCAAACTCATACCCGGTTGGACGAAGAAAGAGTAGAGTACCGCCTCGGCTATAGCGGAGAGCATATCGCCAAGGCATGTGGCGGAAGCCAGGGCTACGAAATAGGCGCGGCTGTTGTAGGTATGGCTGCGGCTGGCGGCTTCTATGGCCAGACGCGTTTTTCCAGTGCCCCCAATGCCTACCAGCGTGATCAATCGGCAGGCGGGGTCAACCAGCAGCGACTCGATGTGCTCCAACTCTGCTTCGCGCCCGAAGAATGGGGTGCCGGCAACGGGCAGGTTGGGAAGAGGCTCGCTGGAAGCAAGCGCAGGAAAATCGGAAGGCAGGTCGGGGGCGAGCACCATAAAGAGATGTTCAGGTTGGCTCAAGCCTTTCAAATGATACTCGCCCAGATCAGAAAGGGTGATGCCGGAAGGAGCCTGACTGCCCAATAATTCTTCCGTGGCTTTTGAGAGCAGGATTTGGCCACCGTGGCCGGCGGACATAATGCGCGCAACGCGGTTTTTGGAATGAGAGACGGCATATTCGTCGCCACCAGGATCGAGCGTTGCTTCACCTGTATGAAGACCCATGCGGACCTTCAGGGGGCCTAATTCGTTCCACGGGGCTGCCAATAAACCGCGTTGTGCTGCAACTGCGGCTTGCAGTGCCTGTGCGGCGGTGGAAAAGACGGCCTGGAAGGCATCCCCTACGACCTTGAAGACCATCCCGCCGTGTTCCTGGATGGCCTGGCGCATCACGGTGTTGTGGATTTGCAGGGCAGCCGACATTTCATTGGGGCGGCTTTCCCAGAGCGGGGTGCTGCCTTCAATGTCGGTAAATAAGAAGGTTACCGTGCCGGTAGGTAGGGAAGGTGATTCCAAGAGGTGCTTAATCCGTTGAACTGATGGGTAACGGGTGGGACGTAATCAATCCACGCCAGTTTCAGTATAACTTAACCTGGAAGTGAATTGTCAAGCCGATTTTGTGGTCATTGGGAATTGGCGTGGTGAAATCCGCATTTAGGGGTATGTGAGTGGCGAAGCCACTCACATACCCCTAAATGCGTTTCCTACCACGGCAACTCCAGAGAACCCGAAATTGCTCAGGCGGGAGCGCAAGTACAAGGTTTATAATTGGACAGAGACTCGGATTTTGTTCAGGAGCATTCGATGCAAGGCAAACTTCAAGAACTGAAAGCACGGCTGGCTGAAATCGCGGACATCGATATGGCGAACGCGGTGTTGGGTTGGGACCAAAATACGTGGATGCCGGGTGGTGGGGCGGCTGCGCGTGGTCGGCAATCGGCAACCTTGGCGAAAATTTCACAGGAGAAGATGACGGACCCGGCCTTGGGAAAACTGCTAGATGATTTGCTGCCATACGCCGAGAGTCTGGACCCCGATTCCAATGACGCTCGCTTTATCCTGGTGGCCAAGCGTGATTATGACAAGGTGGTGAAAATTCCGCCGGAGTTCATCGGGCGACTGTATGAGCACATGGCGGATTCATATCAGGCCTGGGCCGAAGCACGTCCGAAGAATGACTTTGCGGCAGTACAAGGAAAGCTAGAGAAAACGCTGGATCTCAGCCGGCAGTTCGCAGAATACTTCCCAGGTTATGAAGCCATCGGTGATCCGCTTATCGATCTATCCGATTACGGTATGAAGACGGCTGAAATCCGGCACATTTTCGCCGAGCTGCGCAAGGAACTGGTCCCGTTGGTGCAGGCCGTGACCAACCAGCCTCTGGCAGACGATTCGTGTTTGAAGTTGTATTACGCGCCGGAGGCACAATTAGCTTTTGGACGCGAAGTGGCCGCGCAGATCGGCTATCAGTTTGAAAATGGGCGGTTGGACCAATCGCCGCATCCCTTTACCACCCGATTTTCGATCAACGACGTGCGCATCACCACACGCATTCAGGAGAAGGATTTTAACGATTCGTTCTTCTCGATTGTGCATGAGGCGGGGCATGCCATGTATGAACAGGGTGTGGATCAGTCGTATGAGGGAACCCATTTGGCGAGCGGAACCTCGGCCGGCGTGCATGAGAGCCAGTCGCGGCTGTGGGAAAACTTGGTTGGGCGCAGCCGGGGCTTTTGGACGCATTACTACCCGATCGCGCAGAAGCACTTCCCCGCTCAGTTAGGAAACGTCTCGCTGGATACGTTCTATCGGGCAGTTAACAAGGTGCAGCGCTCGCTGATCCGCACGGATGCTGATGAGTTGACCTACAATCTGCACGTGATGATCCGCTTCGATCTAGAAATGGACTTACTGGAAGGCAAGCTGGCGGTGAAGGATTTGCCGGATGCCTGGCGCGAGCGGTATCGCAGCGACCTGGGGGTTGCGTCCGAAGACGACCGGGATGGCTGCATGCAGGACGTACACTGGTATGCCGGGCTGATTGGCGGAGCTTTCCAGGGATATACCCTGGGGAATATCATGAGCGCGCTGTTCTTTAATCAGGCGGTGCGGGACAACCCTCAAATCCCTGCCGAAATTGAAGGCGGGAAGTTTGGAACCCTGTATGGCTGGCTGCGCGAACACATTTACCGTCACGGGCGCAAATACACCGCCAATGAGATTGTGGAGAAGGCCACCGGCGGCCCGATGGTGATTGATCCGTATATCGCGCATTTGCGCGGTAAGTACGGCGAGCTTTACGAATTACCTTGAGCGGCTTGGCGGAAGCGGCGCGCCAAGTATGGATGGAGCTTCCACAAAGCAAATGGTAAAAAGATGAGAAATCCCAGTCCGGCCAGAATTAAGGCCGGGCTGGATAATTCAAAGCGGCTGGAGGTGAGTTCCTGGTTGGAGACGTTGACGAGGAAGATGGCTTCCAGGTCGATCAAACCGTGTACCAGGATCAAACCGACAATTCCCCCAGCGAACTTGCGAATCAGGGCGAAGATGAGGCCGAAGAAGAGCATGGTTGCACCGATGAGCACTCCGTGACCGAAAACGTGCCAGAGCACAAAAGCGAAGCTGGAACCCCATATTGCCCAACGCTCTCCGCGCCAATCCAATAGAGCGCGATAGATCAAGCCACGGTGGAGAAATTCTTCGACCAGACCAACCAGGCCAATGTAGAAGCTGATTTTTCCCAGTATTTCTAGAAAAGTGAACTCGGGGCGCTGGCCGGGCCACTGCACGCCCAGGAGGATGAGTAAACGAGCCAGGATGAACACGCCTCCGTAGGCCAGGCTGAGCCAGATGCCGCGGCGGTTGATGCCAAGCTGGTCCCAGTTCCAGCGGCGCAGGCCGATGAACAGCGCGCCTGCCAGAACATATAAGTAAACGACGACGTTGGCAATGTCGGCGGCTGGGCCAGTAACATTCGGCCACATCCAGAGGTAAGCGGGGACGGCTGGAAGGAAGAGGATGCCAACCTCCAGCAGCGCCTTTTGCCCTGGGTGAAGCCTGTGCCACATGATGTCAATCCGGTTTTTCGGAAGGCACCGCTTTCATGACGGGGATGGGGTCGACTTCGTCGTTGAGGATTTTTTGCCCCATCTCCTCGCCATATTGGGCCAGGAGGGGAATGTTTTCGGGTTGGTCCATTTCGATGGGCTGCATCAGATCAACCTGGAAGCGGCGGAAGTCGAGTTGCTCAAAGAGGGAACCCACCAGATGAACCTGCTGGTCGTCAGCGGTGTGCATGAAGGCGCCGAGGATGGGTTTTAGCCATTGCCAGACATAGTATTTGTCGGCTTCTCCGGGTTCGAGGTAGTGGGGCGAGCGGCCGGTGCCCAGGCTGATGAGGGTGGTTTCAGCGAGGTCCCATTCAAGGTAGTATTTGGCTTCGTAGGCGGCTACGTAACAGGGGTTGGAATAGGAGCCGACGCCGCCATCCACATAGCGGCCGGCGACGACGGGGAAGTAGGTAGGGACCGTGCTGGAGGCCAGTACGGATTGGACGACAGGCCAGTTGGCGTACTCAGTCTTCCAGGGTTTGATGAAGCGGGTGCGGTTGGTGACGAGGTCAAAGGCGGTGATGACGACATCGATTTTGGGCGAGGCGTTCCAGAAGTCGCCCATGACGCGATTCCCCATTGCGCTGGTGAGAGCACTTTCCAGCGGCCCGTGAGGATAACGGTATCGGGTGAGCGGAAATAGCGCAGTTCGCCAACTTTTCTGAAAGATTGTGTTGCCGAGTTGGACGTAGAGGTCGTACATTTGTTGGGCGGTCAGGCCGCAACCGATGCCGGCGGAGATGATGGAGCCGGTGGAGGTGCCGGCTGCCAGTTGGAAAATCTGGTTGCTGGGCAAGCCCAGGTGTTGCTCGAGGATGGAGAGGGCTTTGGTGACAATGACGCCTTTGATGCCGCCACCATCGATGGCGATGGCTACGTTCTTACGGAAGGGTTTCACAATTCACCACCTTTTAATCGATAATTGGATACGATTCGTCATGATAATTGTAATACTTTTTAGTCGAGAATTAACATGAAACCTGACAGGTTCTTGAAACCTGTCAGGTTTGTGCGCGGCGACGCAGGTCTGCTGTCGGCCCGGTTCTTTTCAAGCAAGAGTGGAGGCAGACCTTCTTGGGGTGAAGAAATCCTCGGGGGTGAGGCCGCAGGCGCGCACGACTTCCATGCCGTAGATGAGTCTGCCGGCGACATCTTTGGTGCGGGCGTCGGTGCCAAAAGCGAATTTGAGGCCGTGTTCTTTGGCCATGCAGATGAAATCTTCGTCAGGCACGCGGGCCATCTCGTTGATTTCGATAGCAATGTTGCGAGCCTTGGCGGCGTTGATGATTTGCTGCTTGCGCTCGGTGGTCCACAGGGTGTAGTAGTCGCGGGCAATGCAAACCGGCAGGAACAACGGCCAACCGAAAATATCGATGGGTTCGTTTTCTAAAATGCCCAAACAATGAGCCATGTATTGCTGCATGAATTTTTCGGGGTCCGGCACAAAAGTATCAAATTCCCAAATCCTGAGGAAAGAGCCATCCGGCTGCGGCAGAGTTTGGGGGTCCATGAGGACATAATCTACCTGGGCCAGCAATTCGGCAGAGAAAGCCCGGTTCCAATTGCGATAGATGGGCTGGAGACCGACATGCACCGGGTAGGGGCGCAAGTGGTTGATGTATTCCTGCAAGTCGGTGTTGTCTTTGATGCCCCAGGACTTTTCCGGATGCTCGACAATGCCCAGGCGGAAACCGCGCTGCTCGGCGGCAGCCAGGGCCTCATGGATGGGGAACTCAGGGGCGAGGTGTACGTGAAGGTCGGTGGGGGTGAAAAGCGGTACCGGCATGGTTTTGACTCTCCTGGGTTAGAAATTAACGATTTCGAAGATCGCGGATGAGGTAAATGCCGCCGATGGCTAAGGCAATCAAAGCGATGATGTAGCCGATGAGCATGCCGAGCACTATGGCCCATTCCCAGCCACCGATGGCGGTGCTGCCATCTGCCAGTCCGGTGATGACAGCAAGGCCCTGGCTGGCGAACAGCAGGAAGACGGCGGTTCCGATGGCCCAGGCGATCCATTTGACGCGCAATTTTGCTCGCAGGGCTGCCCAGAGCAGGGCGCCTCCGCCACCCAGGGCTAGTAAGCCCAACTCGGCGGGCATCAGGTAGTCAAAATGGAAGCGCCTGGCACGAAAGTAGAACATGACTGCAAAAATGAACGGCGCAAGGATGGGCAGCCAGACGGCGATCGTGCCGGCGATAGCGAGGATTTTGGTGAGGGTGTCTCGTTTTGGTATGTTTCCATCCCTTCACTTTTCTATAACTTCTCAGGCAAAAACAGAGAAGTCTGAGTTTAAGTTATTTGTGGCTGCAAAACTCCTACAAACAACTAAAATTCAAAGGCTTTTTTCAACCTCTATATGGTTTGCTAATAATATAGCATGATCTGCCGTTTTGTTTGTACTATTTCAGGAGTTCATTGGGAAACTCCTCGGCAACTCTCAAAGAGCCCTATTTCAAGCCATATAAACCGAGAGGATCGGTGCGCAGAGCTTCTTCATATATGTCGACCACATCACAAGCGCGAAAGAACAGGCACTCGGATTCACCAATGCGGCGGTGGCGGATGAGACCGCGGCGATCGGCTTCGGCCTGGATTTTGCCCCAGGTGTCGACGGGCGGAGCGCCTGCCTCGACGTACCATTGATCTGCGGGATAGTCCTTGAGAATTTCTGGGTTGGGAGCAAAGATGTCTTTCACCGCTTGGGGCAGGCCCACCTTGCCTTCGGCGTAGTGCATGCTGGTCAGACGGTGGATGTCGACGCCCAACAGAAGTGCATATCCGCCCGTATCGAGCAGGTGCTGGTAGCCCTGGGCATGGATATCTACATCTTTTCCCCAGGCAGCCACGCGATGAAAACCAGGGCCGGTGACGACGTTGGGCATGCGCCGAAAGGTGTCGGGGATGATGCCCATGCCGGTGGGTTCGTCTGAATCGGGATCGAGGAGGCGGATTTTGGCAACGATGCCGCGGGCCACCTCTGAGTCACTCAAGGGCAGTGGCTTGGTGACTGGGAAGGCGGACATAATCAAGGCGCCTTCTTCGCCTACCACGTTCATGAGGGCGTGGATGACCGCTTCGGCGCCGCCGTTGACGTGGCCGAAGCTGCTCAGCGAACTGTGAAC
Organism: Anaerolineaceae bacterium; assembly: GCA_016927865.1. Lineage (GTDB taxonomy): Bacteria > Chloroflexota > Anaerolineae > Anaerolineales > Anaerolineaceae > Anaerolinea. The sequence continues at coordinate 57,452 of JAFGLU010000132.1, read as the reverse complement.
TTCAACAGCCATGCCGCGACCTAAGCCGAGGGCGCGGAAATGCTCTTCGAGAGCGATTTGGTCGAGGGGAGTGGGCATGGAAGCTCCTTAAGATGTTACCCCCACCCAACCCTCCCCCAGCCCAATCAGTTGAGTGAAGTTCAGCGCATTGGGGCTGGGGAGGGACAGAAATCTGGAAAAGTGAGGGGCTGAATGCCCCTCACTTTTCCAATATCTTGCCCCTGGAGAAAATTTCCTTCCTGAGAGGGATGGGATGAAAAGACAATCAGGCTGTAAGACTATTGAATTGGGGCAGGTAGGGCTGGTTTTGGGCCAGCATTTCGTTGACCATCTGGCGGATTTCGGCCAGCGACAGCACCGAGGCAGCCACGGGGTCGTAGCAGCAGGCGTGGTAGACCAGGGTGGGGTCGCCGGTGAGGGCGGCTTCGACGGTCATTTCTTCGGTCATGACGCTGAGGTGGTTGAGGGCCACCAATTGGGGCGGCAGCGCGCCGACATGCACGGGGTGGAAGCCGGCCTTGTTGGTAAAGACAGGCACTTCGACGCAGACGTCATCGGGCAGGTTAGTGATGAGCTTGCGGTTGGGCACGTTACCGTTGAACTGGAAGACCTCCCCGCCGAGGACGGCATTCATGATGTAAGCAGCGTACTCATGCCCGCGCTCGAGGCTGATGGGGGTCTCCTTGGCGAACCATTTGACGGCCTCATCCTTCCAGGTGTTCTCGGTTTTCTGATATTCCTTGAGGATGTAAGCGTATTCGCCGGGATTCCAGCCGGTGCCGTCGGTGCAATATTTCTCGATCAGGTCGGGGCGTTTGCGGAACCACCAGTTGTACTCGGAGTTGTGACCGGAAGACTCGGTGACATAATAGCCCAGGGCCTTGAACATTTCGTTGCGCACGATTTCTTCTTTGTAGATTTCGGGCTTTTCCACCGCGGCGCGCAAGAGCGGGTAGGCGTCCTTGCCGTTCCACTCGTACTTGAGGTAAAAGGCCTGGTGATTGATGCCCGCGCAGGTATAGGTGATCTCATCCATGGGCGCGCCGATCCAGTTGGCCAGCATGGAGGCAGTGCCCTGGACGGAATGGCACAGGCCGGTGAGCTGGATGGAGGACTCGCGGTTCATGGCGCGGCAGAGCATGGCCATGGGGTTGGTGTAATTGAGCAGGATGGCATCGGGGCAGTATTTCTCCATGTCTTTGACGATGGAGACCATGACAGGGATGGTGCGCAGGGCACGGAAGATTCCGGCGGTACCGCGGGTATCACCGACGTTGAAATCGACGCCGTACTTCTTGGGGATTTCGATGTCATGGCGCCAGACTTCGGTGGAGCCGACCAGGATTGTGCACATGACGAAATCCGCGCCTTGCAATGCTTCGGCCCGGTCCAGGGTGGCTGTGACTTTGGCAGGGTAGCCGCCCATGTCAACGATCTTCTGGCAAGAGCGCTGGGCAAAATCGAGGCGTTCGGCGTTGATGTCCATCAGGCAGATGTGCGCGTCGCGCATGGTGGGGAAGGTGAGCAGGTCGCGAACCAGCCCGCGGGTGAAGCCGAGGCTGCCCGCTCCGATGAAGGTTATTTTGGTCATGGGATAATCCTCTATATAAAATGCGGGGTGAGGGAACGGCTCACCTCGCGATTGAAATCTTAGGAAAGCGCGATGGTGGCAACTGCGCGAATATCCTGTGAGGAAGCGCCTGCCAGGAGATCAAACTCGCCGGGTTCAACGACCCATTGGGCTTTGTGGGGATCGTAGAAGGCGAAGGAGCGGAAGTCGAGGGTGAAGGTAACCTGCTGCGAGGCGCCGGGGGCCAGGTCGACTTTGGCGAAATCTTTCAGCTCTTTGAGCGGGCGAACCAGCGAGGATTTGCGGTCGGCTACGTAAAGCTGAACGACCTCTTTTCCAGCGCGGTTCCCGGTGTTCTTGACGGTCAGGGACACCTGGACCGAGTCGCCGATGGCGGCTTTTGCCGGGGCAGTCAGTCCGCTGTATTCGAAGGTGGTGTAGGAAAGGCCGTGGCCGAAGGGGAACAGCGGCTGGACTTCCTTTTTCTCGTAGAAACGATAGCCTACGAAGATGCCCTCACCGTAGTGGACGGTTTTGCCGCCGGGATAGTTAATGTAGGCGGGCGTATCTTCGAGGCGTTTGGGGAAGGTGACGGTGAGCTTGCCGGAGGGGTTGACCTCGCCAAAGAGCACATCGGTGACGGCAAAGCCGCCTTCCTGGCCGGGATAGTAGGCCTCAAGCAGGGCGGGGACTTGATCGGCCCAGGGCATTTCGACCGGGGAGCCTGCGAAAACGACCACCACCGTGCGCGGGTTGGCCTGGGCAACAGCGCGGACGAGTTCGTCTTGCCGGCCGGTTAGGCGCATGTGGGGGCGGTCGCCACCCTCAGACTCGAAGCCTTCGGGCAAGCCGACGAACACCAGGGCGGCATCTACTTTGGCGGCGGCGGCTACGGCACGCTCCAGGCGGTCATCCTCGCCGGGCTGATAAGCTCGGGAGAAGGCCAGGCGAATTTGGGTGAAATGATCCTGACCGGTGCGCAGGAATTCAATCGTGAGGGGATAGGCTTTGCCAGCTTCCAGGCTGACTTCGGCGGAAGTCCCGGCATCCTCCCAGTTCGGTTCATCTCCGGAAGGACTGGCGTGGTCGATGAGAGTCTTGCCATCCAGAATCAGGCGGAAATGGCCGCTGTGGCGCAGGTGGAAGGTGTAATTTCCGGAAACCGGCACGGTGAGCGTGGCTGTGCCACGAGCGGAATAGTTGGGCTGGGTGATGCCGGGGTTGGGGAAGACGTTGCCCCACAGCCAGAAATCCAGCTTGGGCATCACATCGGCGCCGCAAGGTTTTCCGGAGAGGGTGGGGTTGTTGAAGTATTCGACCGCAAAGCCGCGCTCTCCGGCAGCGGTGAGGAGGCCTTCGCTGAGGACCGGCGGGTGGACGGCGTTGTCGCAGCCCTGCTCATGGATGATCTCAACTTCTTCGTCCAGCAGCGAGTGAAGGCCTTGGAGCGGGGAAACACGGCGAGGCGGGTCGACGAAGGAACTGCCGCCGCCGCCGATGTTGCCCTGATCGGCGGAGGGGCCGATGACTGCTAGGGTGCTGAGTTTGGCTGTGCTGAGGGGCAGCAGGCCGCCTTCGTTTTTGAGCAGGGTGATCGACTCGGCGGCCACTTCGCGGGCCAAGGCCTGGGTGGCGGGGGCATTCACGGAACCGGGAATCTGGTCTTTGTCCAGCTTGCCCGATTTGACCACCAGGGCTAGCACATGGCGGGCGGCCTCGTTGACCACTTCCTCGTCAATCTGCCAGGTGTTGACAGCATCGACGAGCAGTTTGCCGTAGTATTTGGCCGGGCCGGGCATTTCGATGTCGAGGCCGTTGTTGACAGAGTCGACAATGGAGTGGTTAGCGCCCCAATCGGAGACCACGGCGCCTTCGAAGCCCCATTCGTCGCGCAAGATATCGTTGAGCAGGTAGCCGTTCTCGCTGGCGTAGATGCCGTTGATGCGGTTGTACGAGCACATGACCGTCCAGGGCTGGGCGTTTTTGACGACCATCTCGAACTGGGGCAGGTAGATTTCGCGCATGGTGCGCTCGTCGACCTCGGAGGAGCCGCGGAAGCGCTCGATTTCCTGGTTATTGAGGGCGTAGTGCTTGAGCGACGCGCCGACTTTTTTGCTCTGCAAGCCTTTGACCCAGGCTGTGCCGATCTTTCCGGCCAGGAAGGGGTCTTCGGAGTAAGCTTCGAAGTTACGGCCGGCCAGGGGGTGGCGGACGATGTTGACGCAGGGTCCGAGGAGGATTTCGCAGTCCATGCCGCGGGTTTCTTCGGCCAGGGCTTCACCAACTTTTTCGATGAGGGTTGGGTTCCAGGTGGCGGCCAGCGAGACGCCGGTGGGGAAGCTGGTGGTGGGACCGGCGGGGCGGCCAAATTCTGAGATGCTGGACCGCACGCCGTGGGGGCCGTCGGTCATGGTGATGGAAGAGATGCCCAGATGCTCGATGGGGGCGGTGTGCCATACGTCCAGGCCGGAAAGCAAGGACACTTTTTCTCGCAAAGTCATTTTGGCGAGAAGCGCTTCAACACGTTGCTGAATATCTGCCATTTTCTGCTCCTTGGGGAATTGTGTGAATGTTAACACATGAATTTCGTTTTGGGGATCGCTTTTTGGAAACTATTTTCTGAAATGAAATGGTTCTCTAGGAGTAGCAGTGGTGAATTCCCAGTGAACCATGAGTTGACAGACTAATTGTGCCACGAAAGAGTTGTATACTCAAGCTGTCAGAAAAATTGTAACTTTTTTTCGATCCTTGCGTATATTGTTATGAATGATTCAGCGGTGAACGATGCCGCTATTTCCCTTGATCTGTGGAGGAATAGGAAATGAAACCGAGGCTGGTGGATTGGCTGTGGGGGTTGGGTTTAATAGCGCTAGGTGGCGTGCTGCTGGCGCAGAGCATGGGCTGGATTGGCGAAATCCAGGACATGACCTGGGTGATTGTTATGGCCGCCGCGAGCGTGCTATTCTTTGCGACCTATTTCGTTCAGGGGCGCAAGGAGTTCGGCTGGTTGTTCCCGGCGTTCATCCTGGCGGGGGTGGCAACCACCACTTATCTGGCGATTAGTGGTGTGGAAGAGTCTTGGGTGGCGACGCCCCTGCTGGCCTCCATTGCGCTGCCTTTCCTGGCGGTGTTCTTAATGGATCGTAGCAACTGGTGGGCGCTGATCCCGGCCTGGGTGATGCTGGTAATCTCCGCGATCACACTGCTGGCCGATACGGCGCCGGGCGAATTCATCGGCGCGTTGGTGCTGTTCTCCATCGGTGTTCCCTTCCTGGTGGTCTTTGCCATGAACCGTCAGAACTGGTGGGCGCTGATTCCGGGGTTTGTGATGATTGCGATTGGTTTCATTCCCTTGATGTCCAGCCAGCGGGCCAACGAATTGATTGGCGCGTACGTTCTCGCTGCTGTTGCTCTTCCGTTCCTGGCGACGTATTTGTGGTCCAAGGATAACTGGTGGGCACTCATCCCGGCGGGCGTGATGGGCAGCATCGCCTTGATGGTCGGGTTGTTGACCACGGGCGTCATCCAGGATTCCCGCTTTGGCCTGTCGAATGCAGTCCTCTTCCTGGGGATGGCGGCTACGTTTGGAATCCTGTGGCTGCGGCGCTCGGTGCACCCTACTTCCTGGGCGGCCTGGCCCGCGATTGGATTGGCCATCGTGGGCGTGTCGGCGTTGCTGTTCAGCGGGGCGGTCGATTATGTTGGGCCGGTGATGATCATCCTGGCGGGGGTACTGGTGTTGTACTTCACCTTGAGGCCGCGCAAGGCTGTATAAACGAGATTGAAAGGTTAGACTTGCTCCACGATGTCAGAAGACTCGTGGAGCAAGTTGCGTATGGAGGGCAAGTATGGGTGTGAAGCCGGTTCTGGTGCTGCCATTCAACGATGCCCAAGGGATTGTGTGGCGGTCGTTTAAACCTATCGTTCCTCAACTCAAGCAAGTCTTGGCAGCAGTGCTGGTCGGCGTGCCCGCGGACACGGCTCAGGGGCAACCTGCGTTGATGGCGGCGATGCGAGCGGACCCGTTCTTTGCAGTGCTGGAGACGCCGGCAGGGCAGTTGGCAGGAGAATATTTTCTGGCGCTGTACGAGTGGGCGGCGCGGGTCTGCCCGCCTGGGCAGGTGCTGCACCTGGCCTTTCCCGACCGGGTGGCGTTTGCGCTGGGGGGAGGGTTCGGTGAGGCGTTTTTGGAGGATGTGAGCAGCCTGCGTGCGGAAGACACGCCGCTGCTGTTTGCGCGCTCTGAGGCGGCCTGGGCCACGCACCCAGCCAATTACCGGCAAGCCGAGGCGATGATCACGGCGGCGGGTGAGATGCTGTTTGGCAAGCGGCTCGATTTTGCCTGGTGCCACCTGGCGATCCAGGCGGGGCGGCTGGCGAGTCTGTTGCCAACGCTGACCCGACGAGATATGAGCCTGCTGGCGGAGATGGTGGCGGGCCTGGTGGACGAGGTGCAAATGCACGAGGTGGATTGGCTGGCCTGGGAAGACCCGTTCATCCTGGAGGTGGATGGGGCCGCGTTGAAGGCGGAGCGGGAGGGCAGCGCGGCGCAGAGCCGCCATCGGTTGAGGTATGCCGTTCCGATGATGGAGGTGTTGTTGGACCGAGCGGTTTGAAGCATTTCGGTAAGACCATCAAGACCTGACAGGTTTTCAAAACCTGTCAGGTCTGTAGGAGTGGCAGTAGAAAAAAATTGCGCTGCGAGTGGGGGACTCGCAGCGCAGGAAGTTGGAAGGGCGAATTACGGTTTGGGTTTCTTGGTGGGTTTCACCTTGGGTGTCTTGGTAGGCTTTTTATCGTTCTTCTTGTCGTCCGGTTGTGGAGTTTCCTCGATAGAGGGGTCGTCCTCGCCGTCACCTTCATCATCGTCCTCGCCCTTATCCTTGTCTTTACCCTTATCTTTGTCTTGCTTCTTATCGTCATCGGGCGAGGGCGTGTCTTCGGCCAGTTTTTCGACTTCTTTCTTGATGTTGCCCCAGCCGATGCCAGATTCGCGCATGGCGAAGATTTCTGAGACCGGCATGCCGCTGGTCTGGCTCAGTTCATAGGCCAGGTCGATCTCACCGAGGCCGTAACCCTTGCAGAACCAGACCATGATCTCTTCGTAGGACACGCCGTAGCGGGCGGAAAGGGTCAGGCCTGTGGGGTGCTGCTTGTCGGTTACATCGCAGCCGGCACGGGTGCCTTCGGGGGTCTCGATGACCTCTGGTGTAGCGGCAGGATCGACTGTGGGCGTAGCGACAGGCTGGTCTTGATCATCTTCCAGGGCCTCGATCTCTTTGGCCAGCCAGGTGCCGTCTGGGAGGATGGTGAAGCTGACCTCCACGGGGTCGCCTACCGCGATGCCTTCGTCAAATTCGGTTTCGGCGTCAATAGCAACGGTCTTGCCACTGACCACCCAGGCTGCATCGCCCATCGATTCAACCACGCCGGTGAAGTTAGAGCGCTCTTTGCTGTTGTTTGGGTAGCTAATTTTGTCAGCCACAAGGGAGCCGTCTGAGAGAATACGCCCGCGGACCCAGACCCAGTCACCCTCGGCCCAGGCACCACCTTCGATGAGAGCCGGATCGACGGTGAAGGTCAGGCCACCCACGGTCCACTGGTCGCCGGCGATGGCGGTGATGGTACCTTGCACGGCGAATTCAAAGGTCGGGTCGGAGGGGGTCTCGTCGGCGAGGACCACGGCGGCTTGCCCGGCGGTGAGGAAGACGGACTCTTCGGCGTTGTTGACCTCAACCTTGCCATGTTCGACGGCGAAGCGCGTGGCGCCGGCGGTGGAGTCAACGGTGAAGGCGGTGCCGTGAACGGAGGCCTGGCCGGAGGCGGTGTGGACGATGTAGGCGCTGCTGTTGCCGTGCAGGGGCACGACGCTGTGCTCGGTTACGCCATTGATCTGGGCAAGTTCCACCGTGAGGGTGCGGCCAGAGCCTTCAACCACCTGCAAGCCGACCTGCGTGTCTTGGCCCAGGGTGGCGCGGGTGCCTTCGAAGAAGACCAGCGTGGCGGAAGAGCCGAAGCGGGTGCGGACGTACTGCCCCTGGGCAACCCGGTCGCCATCTTGCAGCACTGCCCATTCGGGTGCGGCGATGTCATCGGCGACTTCGACGATACCTTCCACGTTCATGACCGTGGCATAACTGGAGGCTGGTTTGGCCAGAATCGCCGAGAAGGCGATGAGCAGCACAACCAGGACAGCCAGCGCTCCGGCCGGAGCAACGGCCCAGGAAGGGATGAAGCGCAAGAAGGCAGGGCTGAGCACCCGACGGGCTTCCTGTTTGACCTGGGCGCGCTGCGCCTGGGCTTTTTCAGGGGCCATGGTGACGGGGGGTAAGCCGCGCGCTTCGACTGCCAGGCGAAGCTGGGGGATGATCCCCGCCGATTCGGGGGGGACGTTGGCGATGATTTCATCCAGGGAGCGGCCCTGATTGAATTCATCCAGACAATTTTGTAAAAGCTGGTCTTGAATGGTCATTGGATTTCCTCCTGTTCGAGAAGGGCCTGGCGAAGAACCACCAGTGCCCGGCGTTGTAGGCTCTTGATTGAATCGTAGGTTTTGTGCAACATGGACGCAACTTCTTCAACGGTCATATTTTCGATGAAGCGCAAGATGAGGACGTCCCGTTGGATGTCGGGAAGCTGCTTGAGGGCTTCTTGGAGCGCTTCGTTGGTGAGCTTGACTTCAACGGCGTCGCCGGCGTCCTCGCTAGCCAGGCCCAGTTCGTCGTCAAAAGCAGCTAGGGGGCGGTTGGCATTGCGTCGGTAGTGGTCGATGGCCATGTTGCGAGCGATGGTGTACAGCCAGGATCGAAAGGTGCCGTTGTTGGTCGGGCGGTAACCGGGCAGGGCGCGGACCATCTTCAGGAAGACCTCACCGGTCAGCTCTTCGGCGGTGTGTACATCCCCGACCCGATAGAAGAGGTACTGAAAGATGCCGGGATGGTGCATCTCGTACAATGTGCCGGTGGCGTTGGTGTTGCCTTTTTGGGCGAGTTGTACCAGGGTTGTTTCGTTAGTTGACTGCATCCTGTTCCGTCCGTATACTCATGTTAAATAAAACGTATTTGTAGTCAAAACGGGTCATCGTTTGGTAAGAAAAACCTTACATTGACTTAACAACGCGAAGGGAGGGCGCAAGCAATGAATCTTGAAGTTGTCCCAGCGGTCGTTGAAGACAAGATCATATTACAGCATCTACTGGAGCTGTGCATGCACGACTATAGCCAGTATTCCGGCGAAGATGTGGATCGGCACGGCTTGTTTGGTTACCCCTACCTGGATCACTATTGGACAGAAGAAGGCCGGCATGCTTTCTTGTTTCGGACGAACGGGAAGCTGGCGGGTTTTGCCCTGGTGCGCAGGGTGGTGGGTGGTGAAACAGGCGAGATGATGAGCTTGATGGCTGAATTTTTTGTGTTGCGCAAGTATCGCGCCAAAGGTTTGGGTGACAAGGCGGCGGCGGAGTTGTTCAACCGCTTTCCAGGTACATGGCGGGTGGGGCAAGAGATTAGCAACCAGCCGGCCCAGGCTTTCTGGCGCAAGGTGATTGAGCGCTATACGGGCGGGAATTTCCGCGAGGTGACGGCAGAGGATTGGGCGGGACCGATGCAGGAGTTTCAATCGCCGGGCGGAATGGGGCTGGAATGGCAGGTGTCGGGTCCGGAGTTAGGCCTGGGCGCCGAGTGCGAGGCGCTGCTGCGGCTGCTGCCCGATTGGTTTGGAATCGAGGACGCGATTGTGCGCTACGGGCAGGAGATTGGCGATTTGCCCACCTGGATTGCACGAGACGAAAGCGGGCAGCTGATGGGCTTTTTGACGGTGAAGAAGCACAGCCATTTTTCCGCGGAGATCTACGTGATGGGGGTGCGCCCTGAGACGCACCACAAAGGGGTTGGGCGAGCGCTGACGCTGAAGGCGGAAGGGCATTTGCGCAGTGAAGGTGTGGAATTTTTGCAAGTCAAGACGGTGGGGCCATCCAGCAACGATCCGTTTTACGCCCGGACGCGGGCATTTTATGTGGCGGCAGGATTTCGCCCGCTGGAAGAGTTGAAACAAGTGTGGGATGAAGCCAATCCGTGCTTGATTCTGGTGAAACGGTTGTAAAAGATAGAACTTTTGAATGGATATGAGGTTATTGTGAATCCTATTCGCAAATATGTCAGATTTGTTTTGTTGGGTGGGTGCGTTTTTCTTTTAGTAGGCTGTTTGGCTTTGTCTATTTATCGGGTGTCTGTATGGCAAGAAAATAAGGCTTGCTATAAACGGTTGGGAGTCGAATATTCAGTTGACCCAACTTATTCCTTGATCGGAAATGCAATGGTGGGCCGGATTTATTCTCAAGCTCAGCCTACCCCAACATATCTTGAAGTGCTATTAGCTTTATCGGATATTGCTCCGATTGTTCCGTTTGAGATAACGACACTTTCGAGTGGCGAACTGAAGCAGAGGATTTCAATGATGCCATGCAAGTATCCCGAGAATGGTTTCGATTTCATGGTTCTGTTCTCTGAAGATGGGGTCGTGAGGGATTTGAAGCTGTATTTAGATGATTGACAGATAAGAGAAAGGGAATATGAATGAATTTGATTCCGAGATGATGGTTTGAGTTATTGCTGGGTAGGTTTGTTTTTGCTTTATTGGGCTTTGTTGGAATACGATCACTCCGATCTGGGCTGCGGAATCTCGCCCAGAAGAAGTATCCGCGCCTGTATAACTATTCTGGAATCGTAACTGGTGGCATAGTCACTATTTGGGTGTTATTCCTGTTGATCGTTGTAGTGAATCTGTGGCCGAAGTAGAAGGAAGTCAATTACTCATTTGCCCATATTAGATGTCGATTAAGAAAATTGGTAACGCCAGATGATTTCGAGTAGAATCCGGGTTAACTCACCGTAACCGCGGCACGAGCCGCGGACCTGATTGGTTGATTCCAAGGAGAAATTTGTATGGCGTTGACACCTGAATGGTTACAACGAATTAAGCGTTGGGAAGAGTGGTTGTGGAAGATGACCTACCGCCCACTGGGGCAGGTGGAGTTGGATAGTTTCGCAACCACCATGCGGCTGACCCCTGAACAGGCACAGGCAGGCAGCTTTCAACCCATGCCGGTCGGCACGGCGTGGGGGTCGAAGTGGGAGTATGGCTGGTTCAAGGGGCAGGTTGTTCTGCCAGAAGCGGCCCAGGGTAAGCGGATTGCATTGAAGCTGGCGCCGGGCGGTGAAAGCCTGGTGTGGATCAACGGGCGGGTGGAAGGCTCGGTGGGCTGGGGCCACAAAGAGATTACCCTCTCGCGGAGCGCTCAGGTAGGGACGACCTATGATTTGCTGATCGAATCCTACGCCGGGCACGGGCGGATCACGGTGGGCGACGGGCCCAATCCGCACGGCTACCAGACGGTGCCGCCGACTCCTGCGCAGCAGGTGAAGGTGGGCGAAAGCACCTTCGGCGTGTGGCTGGAGGACGTCTACCAACTGGCGCTGGATATGACCACGCTGCACGATCTGCGCGACGGGCTGGACCCGCTTAGTTTGCGCGTAGCCGAAATCGACCAGGGGTTGATGGACGCGACCATGATCGTCGATTTGGAGCTACCCGAAGATGAGATGCTGGAAACCGTGCGCAAGGGCCGCGAGCGGCTGGCGGGGCTGCTGGCAAAGAAGAACGGGCCAAGCATGCCGACCATGCACGCTTTTGGGCACGCGCACATTGATGTGGCCTGGCTGTGGCCGCTGGCGGAAACCGAGCGGAAGATGGCGCGCACAGCCATCAACCAGATGGTGTTGTTCGATGAGTACCCGGAGCACCGCTTCTTGCAGAGCCAGCCGCATCTGTATATGATGATGAAAACGCTGTATCCGGAGTTGTACGAGCGCTATAAGGCTGAAATCAAGACTGGGCGGTTGATCCCGGATGGCGGGATGTGGATTGAGGCCGACACCAACGTGAGCGGCGGCGAAGCGCTGATCCGGCAAGTGATGTACGGGCAGCAGTTTTACCGCGACGAGTTGGGCGTAGATTCGCGCGTGCTGTGGCTGCCGGACGTGTTCGGTTATTCCGGCGCGCTGCCGCAAATCCTCAAGGGCTGCGGCATGATTGGCTTTGCCACCCAAAAGATCACCTGGGCTTATGGCGGCGGAGACCCGTTCCCCTATAACACCTTCTGGTGGGAAGGAATCGACGGTTCGGCCATTCCGGCGCACATCTTCACCGATTACAACAGCCAGACACGGCCCAAGGCGGTCTTTGATCGCTGGAACACCCGCCTGCAGAAGAACGGGATCAACTCGTTCATCCTGGCCTTTGGCTGGGGCGACGGCGGCGGCGGCCCAGAGCGCAATCACATGGAATTCCTGCGCCGTGGGGCCGACCTGGAAGGGATGCCCAAACTCAAATTGTCCACACCGGCGGATTTCTTTGCCGATTTGGAGACGCAGGGCTTGCCCAAGGAACGCTATGTGGGCGAGTTGTACTTCCAGTCGCATCGCGGAACGTATACATCGCAGGCCAAGACCAAGAAGGGCAACCGCAAGAGCGAACTGGCTTTGCGCGAGGCCGAGCTGTGGGGTTCGGCGGCCAAGGCCTTGAAAGGTTTTGCCTTTGATCACAAGACCCTCTACGATAGCTGGGTGAAAGTGATGCTGAACCAGTTCCACGACATTTTGCCGGGGTCTTCGATCCAACGGGTGTACGAAGAAGCGGAGGCGTTGTACGCTGAGGTGCTGGAGGACGCGCGCGAGACGGCCCACAAGGCCGCGCAGAGCTTTGTGGGCGGCACAGACGGGGTGACGGTGTTCAACTCGCTGAACTGGCCGCGCAAGGCGCTGGTGGACGTGCCCGGCGGGCAGGCGGAAGTGGAAGTGCCTGGCTGCGGCTGGACCACGGTCAAGGCGCCCTCCCTGGTGGGCGGGCACGAAGCGCGGGCATTTGCCGGCGTGATCGACGGCGGAGCCTTCCTGGAGAACGACCTGCTGCGGGTGGAGTTCAATCACAACGGTGAGATTACCCGCCTGATGGACAAGGAAAGCGGGCGCGAGCAGTTGAAGGGTCTGGGCAACCAGTTGCGCATGTATAAGGATGTGCCGGATATCTGGGACGCCTGGGATTTGAACAGCATGACCGAGGACGCTCCGGTGGAACTGGAGGATAACGGCATACTGGAGGTGTTCTGGAGCGGCCCGCTGGTTGCCAAGCTGCGCCTGACGCGCAAGCTGCACAACTCGGAAATGACCCAGGTGATTAGCCTGAAGCGCAGCAGCCGCCGGATCGAGTTCGAGACGGGCATCGACTGGCAGGAGAGCCACAAACTGTTGAAGGTGAACTTCCCGGCCAACATCCACACGGACGAGGCGGTGCACGAGGTGCAGTTCGGGCACCTGCGGCGTCCCAACCACAAGTCGCGACCCTACGATGCGGATCGCTTCGAGGTGAGCGCGCACAAGTGGTCGGCGCTGACCGAGGAGATGCGCGGCGTGGCGGTGCTGAACGACAGCAAATACGGGTTGAGCGTGAAGGGCAACAGCCTGAACCTGACCCTGCTTAAATCGGGCACGGCCCCGGATATGGTGGCGGACCGCGGCTTCCAGACGTTCACTTATGCGCTTTATTACTGGAATGGCAGCCTTTCGGAGAGCGGCGTGGTGCAGGAAGCCTACGACCTGAACGTGCCGGTGCTGACGGTTGCGGGCAGCGCGGGCGAGGGCAGCCTGTTCTCGGTGAGCGCGCCGAATGTGATCATCGAGGCGGTCAAACCGGCGGAAGACGGCTCGGGCGCGGTGATTGTGCGTCTGTACGAAGCGATGCGCACGGCGACGCGTTGCACACTGGGAACCGTGCTGCCGGTGAAGATGGCGGCACTGACCAACCTGGTGGAAGAGCGGGGCGAGGCGGTGCCGGTGGCGGATGGAAAGGTGGCGTTGGACTTCCGCCCGTTTGAAATTAAGACCGTGCGGCTGGACCTGTAATACCGGTCGTTGGTAAATCAAAAAATGATAGAGTGTGGCGCGAACTGCACTCTATCATTTTTTGTGTTCTCTGAATGATTTTGCTATTGCGTGCTTTAGCCATGCCGCGGGACTGAAGTCCCTGCTCAGTATATGGAAGCCCTCCGGGCTGAAGAGAAACAGCTTGTGGGAGGCTCCGTGGTAAGAAGGCCAGAATGGGCTCTCACGACTTATACAACTTCGACCATCTGGTGGCCGAGGATGGCGGGGACGGTAAATTCGACCCGCCCGGAGGATTGAGTGAAGGGCAACGAAGGGCCATCGGGAACGAGGGTCACGGATTGGACGGGAGAGTCGGCGCGGAGGGAGATGGGGATATCATAAAGGGGGATGACATCTTCAATGGTGTCAAAGCCCAGACCACGGCGCTCGGGCATGTAATGCAGCAGGTGTAGGACCTGGCGTTGGTGCTGGGGCTGGTCGTTGAGGGTGACCAGCAGTGTGGAGGGGCCGCCCTTGCGCACCAGGGGTTGGGGTAGGAGCAAATCGAGGGCGTTGAGGAACAGGCTCTTAACCCACCGAGGAGCATTGGCGCGGTATTGGCTGAAGATGGGATGGGCGAAATAGACGGCCCGTCCGTGACGAAGGATGGCGGGGTAGCCGGTTTTGTGCGCCGAGGGGGTGTGCAGGTGGGAGGAAAAATGCTCCCAGGTGCGGTTGAAGTAGGGCACGGCGGTTTGGGCGAGCACCTCTGTTCCTGGGTGTGGCGCGACCTGCAAGCCGCGCTGGTACATGACATGCTCGGTTTCGGGCAGCCCGCGGCCAATTTCGCCGGCGGGGAGGATAAAATCGGGACTAAAGGGGGCCTCGCCGACCCGCTGGAGGCCAAGGGCGGGCAGGAGAAAGTCTTGCCCGCCAGTATCCAGACCAGAATGGTAAGAGGCGATGAGCGAGCCGCCCTGGGCCAGATATGCCTCAATTTTTTGGGTCAGTTCAGGATTCAAGGTGATGGTATCGGGTAGGATGAGCACCTTGTAGGGGGTGAAGTCGCTGCGGGTGTCGAGCACATTGAACTGGCTCCCGGCTTCTTGCAGCATCATCACCGCCCCGGCAGCGGCATTGGATACCTGCTCGCGGTTCCATTCTTCGGTGTTGAGTAGGCCGATATCGGTGAGCGGGGCAGCCCCGGCACACCAGGGTTCTTTCTTTTCCACCTCTGCGTAAACAGAGCCGATCAGGTCATAGGTGGCCGGGCAGATTTTGCCGTAGGGTTGTAGCTGGTCGCCGATGGAGCATTTGGCGCCCAGGGCCAGCATTTGGAAGCATTCGAATTGCAGCGCGGCGGGGTTCTTGAAGGAGTGAAAATCGCCCCAGGAAGTGTGAAACTTACCGGTCATGCCGAGGATGTCTTTGCCCAGAGTGCGCGCATAGCGAGCGGTGAGCGGGAAATGCAGGTAGCCCCAGCCGCCGCTTGGCAGAGATTCCAACTCCAGGTGTGAATAGGCGGGCAACCCGGCCTTTTCAAAGGGGCTGACGTGCCCGGCATTGTAGAAAATGGTGCAATCGGGAGAAAACTGGCGGACGAAAGCGGTCATTTCCAACTTGAAGGTGTCGATAACTTGCAAGCCATAGCGGAAGCGCGCTTCGGGGTCGGAAGGGTTCAGACCAGCAGCCAGCATGGCATTGCGGGTCCAGATGGAGGAGTCATCGAGGGACTGGGTGATGTCAAAAAAGAAGCCGTCGACAGGCATCAACTCAAAAATCTCGCGGACGTGCTCTTTGAGGAAATCGAAGTAGGGCGAGTTGACCATGAGATAGCGGTAAAACCCGGCTTCGTAAGGCGGGGTGCCGAGGACTTTACCATCGGCGCCGAGGGCCAGCCATTCGGGGTGGCGGTCGGCGGTGAACTGGTCCCACTGGATGGTGGTATAGATGGGCACGCGGATTCCGCGCGCGCGGCATGCCGCGATCATCTCGGGCAGCAGGTTGCGCTGAAGGTGAGGGTGGCGGCGTTCGGGGAATTTTTGCGTATCGTAGTACATGTAGCCGTGATGGCAGCGGGCAAAGCAAGTGACCGAGTTGACATGGGCGCAGGCCAGGGTGGCGGCGAATTCATCGGGGTCAAAGGATGCGCCAATGCCGGTGATGTGCTGGCTGGTATGAAAATCGAGGTGAACCTGACGGAAACGAAGCTCCATGAGCAGACTCCTGAAGGGTACAATTGGATGGTAGACTTTCAGTAACTACTCAGAGGGTTGGAAAAACCCCTGAATTTGAGGTGTGTGTACGGTGCGAAGCACCCTACACACACCTCAAATTCAGGTCTCTTCCGCCTCTGGCTGAGTAGTTACGACTTTCATTCATTTTACCCGATGACAATCAACAGGCGAAAAAAAATGACAGAATTAGGCTGGAATACATGGGACGTTTACCACCTGAACGCTATTGTGCATTTGCCCAGCGGACTGCGGATTTGCTTTTTGCCGTATGACCCGCAGGCGGGCGAACGTAAGGAGACTTTCAACTGGCGCTCGGTGATTTCGGTTGGGCCGCACAGCGGGCGCAAGCTGGGATACAGCCGCTGTGGATTGCGCTGGAAGGAGCTGGGCCTGGATATAGAATTTGCCGCTGAAGAGGATTGGTTGTCGGCGCGCGTCACACCGGAAAAAGAGGCGCCGCAAGGTATGCGGGTGTTGACGCAGGTGGATGGCGTTTGGGGCGCGCAGGTGGATGTGCGCGCGTCTGGTGACGTAATTGAAATTGTCATGGAGGATGGGCGGCGCTGGCTGCTGCGCGTGGTGGAGGGGGAGCAAACCTGCCTGCCCGGCGCGGTGAGTGATCCACTGCTGCCTGTGTTTACCGTGAACCGGCCCTTCATGATCGAGATTGCGCCGGCTGGTGACAAGGCTGGAGAAGCTCGGCAGCGTCTTGAACGGCAAGCCGAGGATTGCCGGGCACAAAGCCTGTGCAGCGGGGGCTGGCTGGAGGATGCGGCGGAGGGGCTGACGCGCTCGATTCACTGGAATACGATTTGGGAGCCGATCAAGGGGCGTGTATGCACACCGGTGTCGCGCGATTGGTGTATGGGTAACTGGGGCGGCTATGTGTTGTTCGATTGGGACACGTTCTTCTGTGGATTGATGGCGGGAATTTCCAGCCCGGAGTTGATGCGGGACAATTTTCTGGCGATCCTGGACGAAGTGACGCCGCGCGGGTTTGTGCCGAATTTTGGCTCGGCGGTAGCCACCTCGCTGGACCGCTCTCAGCCGCCGGTAGGGGCTTATGTGGTGCTCAAGGCATGGCTGGCCACCAGCCTGGCGGGCACGCCCGAGGATTTGAGCTTGCTGCAGGAAACCTACCCGCGGTTGCTGGCGTGGCACCGCTGGTGGATGGCGAACCGGGATGGAAATGGGGACGGGCTGCTGGAGTGGGGCTCGGACCCGTTGGAGGATGCGCACGCCTGGGAAAATCATACGCTGCGCTCGGCGATGTATGAATCGGGATTGGACAACAGTCCCATGTATGACGAGGCGGTGTTCAACCGGACAACAAACACGATGGAGATGGCGGATGTTGGATTGAATGCGCTGTATGCGGCGGATGCCTGGGCGTTGAGCGAGATGGCTGCGCTGCTGGGGCGGGATGATGAAGCCCACGGATTGTTTGATGAATACCTGGCGCATGGCGAGCGCATCAACCGGTTGTTGTGGAATGATACAGAAGGAATGTACCTGAACCGGTATTGGGACGGTCGCTTCTCGCACAGCATTTCGCCGACCAATTTCTACCCGCTGCTGGCGGGCATTGTGCCCAAGGAATGGGCCGAGCAGATGGCGGGGGAACACCTGCTCAATCCACGGGAGTTCTGGGGAGAATTTGGCCTGCCCTCGATTTCGCGGAGCGATCCGGGCTACCGCCAGAAAGAAGTTATCCGCGAGGGGGTGGCCCAGCCGATGACGGATTACTGGCGCGGGCGAATTTGGGGGCCGATGAACTTCCTGGTGAGCGAAGGGCTGCGGCGCTGCGGTTTTGACCGTGAGGCCCACGAGCTGGCCCGTAAAAGCGTGCGCCTGTTTCTCAAGGAATGGCAGGATGAAGGCCATGTTCATGAGAATTATGACGATATCAGCGGCGACGGTGATAACGTTCCAAACGCTGACCCGTTGTATCACTGGGGAGCGCTGCTGGCCTACCTGGGGATCCAGGAACTGGCCGACCGTGAGACCTGGGAGGGCTGGCGGTTTGGGAATTTGGATGTCGAGGCATCCTCGGCGGGGCGCATTCAGGTGGCGGAAGGACGGTTGGAAGTGGCTTGCGGCCCAGCGGGGCTGAACGTATTGCTGAACGGAAGATTGTTGCTGGCTACCGACCGTCCGGCGATTATTCGTGGATACCGGCTGGAAGCAGGACGGGTCTGCTTGCGGCTGGTGAATGAGGGCGGCTGCCGGGTGACGGTGGGCGGGCTGCCGGTGGAGGCGGCGGTGAGGATGACAGTAGAAACCGGCGAGATGTTTGCTGGCAGCGAGGCGAAACAGGCCCAAACGAATGCAGATGGGCGTGTTGAAACGACCCTGGTTGGGCCGTGCGAAGTAGAACTCAATTGGTAGAAGCCGGGCGGTCTCTACTCCTCTAGAGTCGAGAGGTCACCTTCGGGCAAGCCCTGGGCGCGAGCTTTGAGCACGCGGCGCATGATCTTGCCGCTGCGTGTTTTGGGTAATTGGGGCACGACGGTGATCTTTTCGGGTTTGGCGATGGGGCCAAGTTCGTGGGCGACATACTGTTTGAGTTCGTTCTCGAAATCCTCGCCGGGTTCTACACCGGAACGCAGCATGACATAAGCATGGATGGCGTGGCCTTTGATTTCGTGGGGCATGCCGATGGCGGCAGCCTCGGCTACGGAGGGATGGCTGACCAGGGCGCTCTCGATCTCGGCGGTGCCCAGACGGTAGCCGGAGACCTTGATGACATCATCCACGCGGCCAATGATCCAGAAGTAACCATCCTTGTCCTTGCGGGCACTATCGCCAGTGAAGTAGACCCCAGGGAAGCGGCTCCAATACTGGCTGACATAGCGCTCGGGGTCTTTGTAAATGGTGCGTAGCATGGCGGGCCAGGGGCTCTTGAGCACGAGATACCCCTCTTCGCCAGGGGCGACAGGCCTGCCGTTTTCGTCATAGATGTCGGCATCGACGCCGGGGAAGGCACGCGTCGCACTGCCAGGCTTGAGAGGTGTTTCTGGGAGAGGGGTGATCATGAACATGCCGGTTTCAGTCTGCCACCAGGTGTCCATGATGGGGCAGCGGCTTTTGCCAATCACTTCGTAGTACCAGCGCCAGGCTTCAGGATTGATCGGCTCGCCCACGGAGCCGAGCAGGCGCAAGCTGGAGAGGTCGTGACGGTTGGGCCAGGCGTCGCCGAAGCGCATGAGCCCGCGAATGGCGGTGGGGGCGGTGTAGAAGACATTGATTCCGTAACGCTCGACCAGGCTCCACCAGCGATTGGGATAAGGGAAGGTGGGCGCGCCTTCGTACATGAAGGAGGTGGCGCCCAGCAGGAGGGGACCGTAAACGATGTAACTGTGCCCGGTGATCCAGCCGGGGTCGGCGGTGCACCAGTAGCGGTCTTCTTCCTTGAGGTCAAAGACCCATTTGAGGGTGGTTCCCACGCCGACCATGTAACCACCGTGGGTGTGGAGGATAGCTTTGGGCTTGCCGGTGGTGCCGGAGGTGTAGAGCAGGAAGAGCGGGTCTTCGGCGTCCATCTCTTCGGTTTCGCAGCGGGAGCCGCCGCCCGTGGAGCGGGCCACGGGCAGGCCCATCAGGTCGTGGTACCAGTAGTCGCGCCCGGATTCCATCGAGACTTCGTGACCGGTGCGGCGCACGACTATGACGTGTTCGACGGTGGCGCAGCGTTTGAGGGCTTCGTCAACGATGGCTTTCAACTCGATGGTCTTGCCGTTCATGAAGCCGCCGTCGCAGGTAATGATGACGTTGGATTGGGAATCATCGATGCGCCCGTGGATGGCTTCGACCGAAAATCCGCCGTAGATGACGGAGTGAACCGCGCCGACCTTGGCGCAAGCCAGCATGGCGATGGGTAGTTCGGGGATGCGGCCCATGTAAATGGTGACACGGTCGCCTTTCTTTACGCCCATGCTGCGCAGGACGTTGGCGAACATGCACACCTCGCGGTTGAGGGCGTGGTAGGAGTAGGTGCGCTGCTCGCCGTTTTCGCCTTCCCAGAGCAAGGCCAGCTTGTTGCGCCGCCAACTGGCAACGTGGCGGTCGAGGCAGTTGTAGACGATGTTGGTGGTAGCCCCGGTAAACCATTTGTAGAAGGGCGGGTTGGAGTCGTCCAGCACCTTGTCCCAGGGGGAGAACCAATCGAATTCCTTGGCCTGTTCTTCCCAGAATTTGACCAGATCTTGCGTGGCCATGTTGGCCAAAACGTCCCGGTTGTTGATGTGGGCCGAGTTGACGATCTCAACGGAGGGAAGGTAGAGTTCACCTGCGGTTTGCTCGACAGTCATTAGAGCCATCCTTTCAATGGGCAAATGGTTTCGAGGCTGGCGGCGCCTCGAAGAGCAATTAGATGTGATATATTATAGTAATTAATGTATAAAATATCAAATATTTAAATTGCGTAACTCTTGAACTGTCCAGGTGTTTCAGGTTTCAGAGCGGCGGAGAATATCCCCGCAGCGAAATACTCTTTACACCAAGAAATTTGGACAATCGTCTTTGAGCCTGTAATCCTCACTGAACCTTCCGGCAAAGAGCGCCGGAGGGGATGTATTTGTGTTGACTGCGCTCAGAGACCACCCCTGGAGGATGGACAATGCACGAACAGAAACCAGTAGCAATCGTCGGAATAGGGGCCATCATGCCGGACGCGCACGATGCGGCGGCGTTTTGGAATAATATCAAGAGTGGGCGTTATTCGATTACGGATGTGCCCGTGGAACGCTGGCGGGCTGATTTGTACTTTCACCCCGACCCGAGCGTGCCGGAAAAGACTTATAGCAAGATTGGCGGTTGGGTGAAGGGCTTTCAGTTTGAACCGTTCAAATGGGGAATTGCCATCCCGCCGCGGGTGCTGGGACAGATGGACGAAGCGCAGCAGTGGGCCATTGCAGCTTGCCGCCAGGCTTTGGTGGATTATGGACACCCGCAACGGCACCTGGATATTTCCAGAACTGGGGTGATTTTGGGAAACGCGCTGGGCGGCGAAAAGCATTACAACACCACCTTGCGCATTCGTGTGCCGGAGTTTGCCGAAGCGTTGAGCGCGGTACCGGACTTTCAACAACTGTCTCCGGCGGTGCAGCAGGCCTTACTGGCGGGGCTGGTGGAGAACATTCGCCGGACGACGCCGGAAATCAACGAAGACACCATGCCGGGCGAATTGTCCAATGTGATCGCCGGACGGGTGGCCAACGTGTTCAACCTGACCGGGCCGAACTTTGTGACCGATGCGGCTTGCGCTTCCTCGCTGGCGGCGCTGCAGAGCGCGGTGGAAGGGCTGAACGCGCACAACTTCGACGCGGTGCTGACCGGTGGCGTGGACCGGGGCATGGGCGTGGAGGCCTTTGTCAAGTTCTCCAAGATTGGCGCATTGAGCGCGGATGGATCGCGGCCCTATGCAGACGGGGCCAATGGGTTTGTGATGGGCGAGGGCGCGGGGATTTTCTTGCTCAAACGATTGGAAGACGCCGAGCGCGATGGGGACAAGATTTACGCAGTCATTCGGGGGATTGGCAGCAGCAGCGATGGCAAGGGCAAGGGCATCACAGCGCCTAATCCGAACGGACAGATACAAGCGGTCACGCGGGCATGGACATCGGCGGGGCTTTCGCCGGCGACCGCGACGATGATCGAAGGGCACGGCACATCCACACGCGTGGGGGATGTAGTGGAGGTCAACAGCCTGAATACAATTTTCGGGCAGTTTGGGCTGCCGGTGGGCAGCATTGCGCTTGGGTCGGTGAAATCCAATGTGGGGCATTTGAAGAGCGCAGCAGGCGCGGCGGGCTTGTTCAAGGCGGCGATGGCGCTGCACGAGAAGGTGCTGCCGCCCACGGCCAACTTTGAGCGGCCCAATCCCAACCTGGATTTCTCGCAACTGCCTTTGCGGGTGAACACCCGCTTGCAGGAGTGGGAGATGAAACCAGGAGAGATCCGGCGAGCGGGGGTGAGCGCGTTTGGATTTGGGGGCACAAACTTCCACGTGGTGCTGGAGGAGTATATTCCGGGTATGCTGGCAGAGCAAAAGCCGCAGTTCCAGTCGGCGCAACCCGCCAAGGCCGCGACTCCGGTCCCGGCAATTGAGACTCAGGTGGCGGCGGCGGCGCAGCCTTATCGCGGTTTGCTGTTCTTGAGCGCTGATTCGGTGAACGAACTTAAACAACAGCTTGCCGTGGTGCTCGATCAGGCTCGCCAAGGTACGAAACCGCAGAATGGCGTGCCTTCGGCGGAAGCATTGGGCAAGGCGGAGCGGCTGGCGATTGACTACGGTGATCTGGATGAGCTTGTCAAGCGCGGGGAGCGGGCTCTGAAGGGTCTGGAGGCCGACCCATCTAGTAACCCCTGGCAGGCCTTGCAGGCGCATTCTGTGTTCAGGGGCAGCGGCGCGCCGGGTAAGCTGGCAATCATGTTCCCCGGACAAGGATCGCAGTACGTGAATATGCTCAAGGATTTGTGCGCGGCAGAGCCGCTGGTGGCGGAGACATTTGCCGAGGCTGACCGGGTGATGGAGCCGATTCTAGGTCGCCCGCTGACCAGCTATATCTACGTGGAGGGAGACGAGGCTTCGCTGGCGGAAGCGGAAAAAGCTTTGCGCAACACCGAGATCACTCAGCCGGCGCTGTTGACGGCTAATGTGGCGATTTTGCGACTGATGCGAAAATTTGGATTCCAGCCGGAGCTGGTGATTGGGCACAGTCTGGGTGAATACGCGGCGCTGGTGGCGGCAGGGGTGCTGACCTTTGAAGAAGCGCTGCAAGTGGTGAGCGCGCGTGGGCGAGAGATGAAAAAGGTGTCGGTGGCAGACAATGGCTGCATGGCAGCGGTTTCTGCGCCGATCGCGCAAGTGGAAGAGATGCTCAAATCGGTCAAAGAATATGTGGTGTTGGCGAACATCAACAGCCCGGTTCAGTCTGTCATCGGCGGGTCTACGGCAGGGGTGGAAGAAGCCCTGGCGGCTTTCCAGGCGGCGGGTTTGCAAGCCACCAAGATCCCCGTGTCGCACGCCTTCCACACGAAGATTGTGGCGGCGGCCAGCCAACCGCTGCGCGGGGTGATTGCGGGAATGAGCGTGAACGCGCCGCGGATCAAATTGGTGGCGAACGTGACCGGTGAACTGTACCCAACGGAGCGCGAAAAAATCCTGGATATTCTGGCGGCGCAGGTGGCTTCGCCAGTGCAGTTCATCAAGGGCGTGGACACGCTGTACCGCGAAGGGGCGCGGGTGTTCGTGGAGTGCGGCCCCAAGCGGGTGATGAACGCATTGGCGACTGACTGCCTGAAAGAAAAGCGGGATGTGACCATTCTGGCGACCAACCACCCGCGCAAGGGGGCGGTGGTGAGCTTCAACGAGGCTTTGTGCGGGCTGTATGCGGCGGGAGTGGGCGGGAACCCCCAACCCAAACAGGCTGCAAACCAACAGCCTGTGCAGCGCGCCGCGGTGGACGGGGAGAAAGTGAAGCAGTACGTGCTGGAAGTGGTCAGCGAAAAGACTGGTTACCCGGTGGAAATGCTGGACATGGAACTGGATTTGGAAGCCGATTTGGGGATCGACACGGTCAAACAGGCCGAGTTGTTTGCTACCATCCGCACTCATTATGAACTTCCCCGGCGGGAGGATTTGCGCCTGTCGGATTACAACAACCTGACCAAGGTGGTGCAGTTCATGTGCGAGGCGTTGGGGCAGAAAGAACCCGCGGTGGTTGAGCCTGAAGCGACTCCAGTTGTCGCGGCCCCACAGCCTGTTGTGACCCAGGTGGTGTCAGTGCAGGATGCGCCGAAGACTGCACAGATAGAGAACGAGGGTAAGCTGCCACTGACCGGATCGGTGGTGGTGACTGGCGCGGGGCTGGGACTGCCGGGGCGCAGCAAGCATGTGTTCAATGATGACAATATCCGTGATTTACTGCGCGGCGAAAACCGGATTGAAGCCATGCCGGACGAACTGCGCCAGCGGATGATCGATAAGCGCGTGACGCGGCTGGTGAAGAGCGAGGCGGGCGCGGTGATGGAAGTGCTCGATCAGGCCGACCAGGCTGTTAAGCTGGGCGGACAGCGGGGAGCGTTTGATCTGGTCGAGGAGTTCGGCGTGCCGGCCGAGCGGGTGGAGGCTTTTGATATTTCCACCCAATTGGCCATCGCAGCAGGGATCGAGGCGCTGCGGGACGCGGGCATTCCGCTGGTTATGGCTTACCGCCAGACCAGCAAGGGCACCTTCCTGCCGGAGCGGTGGAAGCTGCCCGAGTCACTGCAGGACGAGACGGGCGTGATATTTGGCTCGGCATTCCCTGGACTGGATGAAATGGCCGAGGAGACCGGGCGATTTGGAGAGCATGAGAAACTGGCGGGCCAACTGAACGAACTGCGCGGCGTGCTGGCATTGGTCCCCGAGGGGCAAAATGATTTACGTGCTGCCCTTGAAAAGCGAATCGGCGAGTTGGAAGCGCAGTTGATTGCTTTGAACTACCAATTCGACCGTAAGTTTGTCTTCCGGGTGCTGGCAATGGGGCATTCTCAGTTTGCCGAGTACATTGGTGCGCGCGGGCCGAACACCCACGTCAACGCGGCTTGTGCGACGACAACACATGCACTGGCGGTGGCGGAAGATTGGATCCGGTCGGGGCGCTGCCGGCGGGTGATCGTGGTGGCGGGAGACGACGTGACCGGCGGGGCACTGGCCAATTGGATTGGCACGGGGATGCTGGCCAGCGGGGCGGCGACCGTGGAAGGGGATGTGCGCATGGCGGTGCTGCCGTTTGACCGGCGGCGCAACGGCATGATCATGGGCATGGGCGGGGCCGCGCTGGTGGTGGAGGCGGCGGATGCTGCTGCCGAACGAGGCGCACGCCCGATTTGCGAAGTGCTGTCTACACAGATTGCCAACAGCGCGTTCCACGGCACGCGCCTGGACACGCAACACGTTGGCGAGGTGATGGAGCGCCTGGTGCGCACAGCCGAAGAGCGCTTTGGCCTGGACCGAAGCCGGATGGCGGCACAGACGGTGTTTGTCTCGCACGAGACCTATACCCCGGCGCGGGGCGGAAGCGCTTCGGCGGAGATCCGCGCGCTGCGGCAGGTGTTTGGCGAACAGGCCAACCGGGTGGTGATTGCCAATACCAAGGGGTACACGGGCCATGCGATGGGCGTGGGGGTGGAGGATGTGCTGGCGGTGAAGGCGCTGGAGAACCAGCAGGTGCCGCCGATTGCCAACATCCACGACGGGTTTGAACCGGACCCGGAATTGGGAGATTTGAACCTGTCGCTGGGTGGGCAGTATGATGTTCAGTACGCGCTGCGGCTGGGGGCGGGCTTTGGCTCGCAGATTGCCCTGACCTTGATGCGGCGCGTGCCGGGCGTGGGTGAGCGGATCGATCAGCCTAAACACCTGCGCTGGCTGGCGGAGGTGTGCGGTTACGTGGCGCCCGAACTGGAAACAGTACAGCGCACGCTGCGAGTGAAGCACACCAGCGCGCCGCAGAAAGCCCCGGCGAAGTCGAAATGGCAATACGGGCAGGGGCCGACGATGTGGGTCTCGGTTGAGACCCCCGCGGCGGTCGAGTCAGCCGTTGAGCCTGCGCAAGAAGCTGTTGCCGTTCAGGTTTCGACCAGAACAACCGTTGCGACCGATAGCGACGCGATCAAGGCTTATGTTCTGGAAGTTGTCAGTGAGAAGACCGGCTATCCGGTGGAGATGCTGGACATGGAGCTGGATTTGGAGGCGGACCTGGGCATCGACACGGTTAAGCAGGCCGAGTTGTTTGCTACCATCCGCACCCATTACGACATTCCCCGGCGGGAGGACTTGCGCCTCTCGGATTACAATACCCTGACCAAGGTAGTTCAGTTCATGCGTGAAGCGTTGGGGTCTGTGCAACCGGCTGCCGTGAATAGATCGGCGATAGAGGGTGGGGAGCCGGTAGTTGTACCTCTACAAGAGACTCTTGCAGAAGGTGTCTCGTCAGGATCATTCAACGAAGCGGATAGCGACGCAATCAAAGCTTATGTGCTGGATGTGGTCAGTGAGAAGACCGGCTACCCGATCGAGATGCTGGACATGGAGCTGGATTTGGAGGCGGACCTGGGCATCGACACGGTTAAGCAGGCCGAGCTGTTCGCCACCATCCGCACCCATTACGACATTCCCCGGCGGGAGGACTTGCGCCTGTCAGACTACAATACCTTGACCAAGGTGGTGCAGTTCATGCGCGAAGCGCTGGGTGGTGCGCAACCGGCAGCCGCGAGCGAACCGGTGGTTGAGTTGGGTGAGGCTGTGGCTACACAGGCGGCAGAAGCTCCGGTTCCGATGGAGTCGTTAGCCGGAGCGGATGGCGATGCAATCAAAGCCTACGTGCTGGAAGTGGTAAGCGAGAAAACCGGCTACCCGGTGGAAATGCTGGACATGGAACTGGATCTGGAAGCGGATTTGGGTATCGACACGGTCAAACAAGCCGAGTTGTTTGCCACCATCCGTACCCACTACGACATTCCCCGCCGAGAGGATTTGCGCCTTTCGGATTACAACACCCTGACGAAAGTGGTGCAGTTCATGGGCGAAGCGCTGGCAGCTAAGCAGGCAGAAGCGCAGCCGGTGGTTGAGGATATTCCCACTGCGGTGGAGGCTGAGGCGGGGCAGGCCATTGCACGCCGTGTGCCCGTACCCATTCTGCGTCCGAAACTGGACTTGTGCGTACCCACGGGGGTCACGCTGGGCGAGAGCAGCCGTGTGGTGATCGTGGCGGACCGAGGCAAGGTGGCGAGTGGGTTGGCGCGGCGACTGCGCGGGCGCAAAGCACAGGTGCTGACGGTGGATGGCGAAAACAGCACCCAGGCGGCTGAGAAGGTTGCAGCATTCCAGGCGGAAAGCCAGGTTCAAGGAGTGTACTTCCTGGTGGGGCTGGATGTTGAGGCGAAGTTAGCCGAGATGGATGCGGAAAGCTGGCAGCGGGAAGTTTCCCGGCGGGCTGAAGGTCTATACACGGTGATGCGCGCTGTTCAGGGCGAGCCTTTCCTGGTGTGTGCCACACGCATGGGCGGGCTGCACGGCTGCGGTCCGGATGGCGCAAGCGCACCGCTGGGCGGATTGGTGAGTGGGTTTGCCAAGGCGCTGGCCTGGGAACGGCCGGGAACGCTGGTCAAGGTGGTGGATTTCAACCCGCAGATGCCTGATGGCGATTTGGCGGGGCTGCTGCTGCGCGAGACACTGAACGACCCCGGTGCGGTGGAAGTAGGGTGGGACGGTGATTTGCGCTTCACCCTTGCGTTGGCGGAGCGGCCTGCTGACGAAGGACACTTTGAATTGCCAGAAGGCAGTGTGTTTGTGGTTAGCGGCGGGTCGGGCGGGATCACCGGGCCGATTTTGGTGGATCTGGCTCGGGCAACGCGGGGCAAATTCTATTTGCTCAGCCGTACGCCTTTGCCGGAGCGAAATTCGGCGGATTTGGTTCGCTTGAAGGCGGATAAGAACGCTTTCAAGAAGGAGTTGATGGCCCGGCTGCTTCAGGAAGGTGGAAAACCGACCCCGGCGCAGGTGGATCAACGGGTGGCGGCATTGGAACGCGCCGCGGCGACCCTGGATACGATCAACGCTGTTGAAACGGCCGGTGGAAGAGCGGTGTATTTGGTTTGTGACGTGACTGATGCCGCTTCGGTGATTGGGGCGATTGCCGAGATTGGCGAGGAAAGGGTGGACGTGTTCATCCACGCTGCCGGTTCGGAGCGCAGCCGCAAACTGGACAACAAGCCTGTGGAGGAATTCCGCCAGACGGTCGGTGTGAAGGCGATGGGGTTCTTCCATGTGTTCAAGGCATTGGAAGCGGCAGGCAAGCTGCCGCGGGCCGTGGTGATGTTCTCTTCGGTGGCGGGACGTTTTGGCAACACCGGGCAGACCGATTACAGCGCAGCCAACGACCTGTTGGGCAAGCTGGCGGCGGCCCTGCCGAAGGATTACCCGCAGTTGAAGGCGCTGACGGTGGACTGGGGCGCATGGGCCGAGGTGGGCATGGCCAGCCGGGGCTTCATTCCAGAGTTGATGAAGCGGGCCGGGATCGAGATGCTGCAACCGGAAACAGGGGCGGGATTGGTGCGCCGGGAACTGCTGCGCGGGACGCAAGGCGGTGAAATCCTGTTGGCGGGAAGCCTGGGTTTGTTGGAAGGCAACCGGCATCCGGATGGCGGGTTGGACGTGGAAGCGGCCAATCGGGCATTAACATCGGGGGAGCCCATCCATACGATGTTTAGCCGGGTGTCACGGGTAGATTTGCAAACGGGTGTGCTGCTGGAAGCCGAGTTGGACCCGCAAGCGGAGCCGTTCTTAAAGGATCACGCCATGAACGGAATCCCGCTGCTTCCGGGCGTGATGGGCATCGAAGGGTTCTCTGTGGCGGCGCGGCATATTGCCTCGGTGTTGGCTTCAGAGCGGGGTAGTTTCCTGGTGACCGGCCTGGAGGACATACAATTCCTGGCGCCGTTCAAGTTTTACCGCGACCAGAAGCGGCAAATCACCTGGAAGGCACAGGGCGTGCGCGAGGCAAGCGGGTTGGTTGTGTATGTGACACTCGAATCGACCTCGGTTTCAAAGGTCAAGAAAGATGAAAAGCTGCTGCACTTCAGTGGGAAGGTGAATTTGTGCCCGGTGGGAGTGGGGCTGAGCGTGTCGAAGGTCAAACCGCCGCATTGGAACGGAGGGCGGACCATTTCGGCGGAAGATATCTACAAATTGTACTTCCACGGTCCAGCCTTCCAGGTGCTGGAGGGGGTGCAGATGGTGGATGGGCGGGTTTTGGGTAAGCTCCAGGCGAACCTGCCGCCCATCATGAACGGAGAAAGCTCGCCGATCACCCCAGTGTTGATTGAGCTGTGCTTGCAGACCGCGGGCGTGTGGGAGATTGGGCGCACAGGAGCGCTGGCCCTGCCGCAGTCGATCCGCGAGATCAAGTTATATGAGGCAGGCAAGAACGGCGCGCCGATCTTTGCCGAGGTTGCGCCGGTGGAGGGGGAAAGCGGCCTGTCTTTCACGGCGCGGGTGGTGGACGGGAACGGTCAACTGTTCCTGGAGTTGGAGGATTACCGCACCTCGGCGTTGAACTATTCAATGGAGGCAGACCTGCTCAAGCCGTTGAAGGATGTGGTAGGGGGCGAATGAGCCAGTTGCCGGTTTCTTGGCTGTGTGAGTCGTTTGAGGCCGGGGAATTTTCCCCGGCCTTGAGCGCTTGGCCTCACCCTGCTTTCGTCAGAGCGCTGAAGCAGCGCCCTCACCCCGGCCCTCTCCCGGTGGGAGAGGGAGCAGAAGCAGAAGATGGGATAGCGTTTCTTTCGGAAAACGAACTGAAAATTTTAGCAGGGCTGCGTTTTGAGAAGCGGCGGCGGGAGTGGTTGATGGGGCGCTGGACGGCCAAAAAGCTACTTACGGTGCAGTTGGGCTGCGCGCCACGCGAGTTGAGCATTGAGCCGGAAGCGGGCGGCGCGCCGGTGGTCTGGCGAGCAGGAGAGCGCGTGCCGGGTTGTTTGTCGATTAGTCACCGAGGGGACCGAGCAACGGCTGCCTGGGCAGATGTGCTCGGAATGCAGGTTGGAGTGGACTTGGAGTTGGTGGGCGAAGCCAACCCGGCCTGGATGGTGGATTACCTGACGGAAGCTGAATGGGGGCTGTGCGAAGGGCAGGGAATAGGCTGGCCGTATTTGGTGTGGAGTGCGAAAGAGGCGGTTCTCAAGTCGCTGCGTACGGGGTTGCGCGTAGACACAAGAGAAATTGAGGCCCTACCAGGAGAAGGTGAATTGGATGGATGGAGACGGTTGGATGTGCGGAGTGGTTTGCTCAAGGGGGATTGCTGGGTTGGCTGGCGGAGCGATGGAGGGTATTTGTTGACAATGGCGGTGTTGAAGAATTAGAGACTTATCCGGCAAAGCCCAAATAGCACCTGTAATCTATTTGTGATGCCGATACGCCTGCTGTTATAATGGGGGCTTAAAATATAGATAGGATCAAAGGCATGCCGCAAACACCATCAAAACAGACCAATTTTCTTTTGATGCACCCGTTATTATTTGTTTTATATCCTCTTGTTGCTTTATGGTCTGCCAATCTTGGACAAATTCCCGCTTTCGCAATTTTGCGTTCTTTATTGTTTTCGGCTGGATTTCTGGTTATTGTGCTAGGGCTGAACAAATTGGTTTTTCGTGAGCCGGGTAAGGCTACGGCTAGTAGTAGTTTGATCTCGTTTCTATTCTTCACCTTTGGTCATGCATACCAGTTGTTGGGAGGGGCCGAGGCGCTTCGATACCGGTCATTATTGCTGATTTGGGGGTTATTCCTTGCGGCTGGCCTGTTTCTGATTATCCGCTCACGCCGCATACCAGAGTTACTTCACACTGGCTTATTGGTTGGGGCGGGCTTTCTGGTCCTCGTTCCGAGTGCACTAATTCTATGGAATTCCATGACCCATCTGAAGATTTCTGCTCAAGAGGACCCGGTGGAAACCATCGTTGAAAAATCTTCGGAAGCAAGTCCAGATGTATATTATATTTTGATTGATAGTTATGCGCGGGAAGATCAACTGAATGATATGGGTTTTGATAATAGTGCGTTCATTCAGTCTTTAACCGATCTTGGTTTTGATGTCGATCCATGTGCTCAGGGAAATTATGATAATACGCAGACTTCCATGCCTTCTACTTTAAACATGGAATATCTGGATGCTTTGGGCGTACCGATTTACACGGCTCCAGACTCGATTGAAATCGAGGATCTTGCTGATCTCATAAAGAATAGTCGCGTTCGCCGGCAGTTTTCAGAGTTGGGTTATAAACTGGTGACGTTCCGAACCGTTTATCCCTGGTTGAATATTACCGACAGCGATGTATATCTGGACCCTGAAACAACAGTCAGTATTTTTGAGCGTCAGGAAGCTATTAACTTCCAATATTTGTTTCTCCGGACCACATTGATGCTTCCCTTGATGGATTGGTTGGATTCTGCCGGAAGTCGTCTTGAGAATTTTCCTGCGCCTGTATTAAACGTTTTTAACTACATAAATCCCAAAAGCAGTTTCTTTTTAGGACGTGAGTATCGTGAATACCGCAATAACTTATTTGCGTTTGAAAAGCTGGAGACCATTCCGTCTTTACCAGGAAAGAAATTTGTATATGCCCACATCTTTCCAGCGCATGCACCGTTTGTTTTTAATGCGGACGGCTCCCTACGCGCAGGTGGTGAAGAGGATGTGGAGAGTTACCTACAATCGTTGCAATACACCAACACACGCATCCTGGCTATTGTAAAGAAAATACTTGAGCAATCAGAAACTCCCCCTATTATTATTTTGCAGGGCGATCATGGGTTCCTAAAAACACCTGAACGTGTTCGAATTTTTAATGCGTTCTATTTTCCTGGTGCGCCTGATCTGCATCCCGATGGGGTAACGCCAGTGAATACATTTCGGCTGCTGTTCAGCCATTATTTTGGTCTTGATTATCCCTTGCTTCCTGATCAAAGCTTTGATTCGCCGACCGACCAAGACTATATTTTTAACCCTGTTGCCCCAAGTTGTGTCAGATGATCTGCTAGCGGCTGTTTTGGTAAATAGCTCATCCATTCTGCTGGGATGTGCAAGCCCAACTCGGCCAGTTGGCGCATGCGGGTGAGATAGGCGGCGCCAGTAAGCAGGTGCAGGGCCACATCAACAACGCCGCGATTGGCAGCTTGGGCCAGATAAGCGCCTTTGACCCAATCGTTGAAAGCACCCATCGATGGGCCGCACCAGATTTGGTAATCCATCTCGCGGCCTTTTTCGCCGACGTTGGACCAACGCGAGGAGAGGCCCAGGTACCACCGGAAGACGAGAGCCATTTTCTGGTGCGGGTCTGCGATACCACGTTCCACCTGGCGGGGGTCGCGCTCGGTGAAGAATTTGACTGTGTCGGCCCAGATTTCGTCGAAGGGGCGTTTGAAGACAGTCGATTCCAGCTTTTCGCGCTCAGAGAGCGGAATCTCCTCCCAGGCGTTATAGCGGGAATAGAGGTCGTGAAGCTTGCCAGCACGGGGAGCGAACATGCTGCCGCGCTTGAGCACCTGCACCCGGACGCCCATCTCAAACATGTCGGCGGCAGGGGCCATGCTGACATCCGCCATGTCGGCTTTTGCGAGAAGGTTGCGCGTGTATTCAGATGCGCCGGCTTCGCGGCAAGACTGGTTGACCGATCCAGTGACGATATAAGCGGCGCCCATGGCGAAGGCGGCCATCGCTGCCGTTGGGGTGCCAATGCCGCCGGCGGCGCCCACGCGCACGGGAACGGCGTAGTTGTACTGAACCTGGAAGGCGTCGCGCTGTGCCAGGATGGCGGGGAGGAGGGCAATGAGAGGGCGGTTGTCGGTGTGACCGCCCGAGTCAGCTTCAGCGGTGATGTCATCGGCCATGGGTACGAGGCGGGCAAGTTCGGCTTGTAACGGAGTGATTTTGCCTTGTTCGAGCAGCTTGTTGAGAATGTCCTGCGGGGCCGGGCTGAGGAAGCGCTTGGCCACTTCTTTTCGGGAGATCTTGGCGATGATGCGGTTGTTGATGATGACCTGCCCATCCGGCGACTGGGCCAGGCCTGCGGCGCGGTAATGGACCAGTCCAAAAGTTATGTCCATATAGGCGGAGGCTTCGATGACCCGCACGTTATGTTTAAGGTAGAGTTCAACTGCGCGCTGTTCCAGAGCCGGTTCGAACGGAGAATTGAGCAGGTTGAAGGCATAGGGGCCATTGGGGAGGGCTTGCTGGATTTTCTGGATGGCTGTCTCGATGCGGGCCGGCAGGCAGCCGCCGGCGCCGAAGGAGCCCATTAGCCCGGCTTTGCCCAGGGCAATGATCATTTCTTCAGAGGCGATTGCGTTCGCCATGGCTCCGGCGTAATACGCATAGCGTGTGCCGTAGGTGGCTTTGAAGGCGGGGTCGCCCAGGCTCTCGGTTGGGAGAGCGGGTAGGAAACCCAGCACAGAATTCCCTGGGGAGGCGGCGGGGACAAGGCTGCCCCATGCGGCAACCCCGACATGCTGATCGCTGGCGATCACCCACAAGGATTGGGCTACATCCAGTAATTGTTCGTGTATTGATGAAGTGTCGAGGGCCAGTTGATGGGCAGGGCCTTGCCAGGAAACATTGTTCCAGGAGTGTGCGCTGCCCTGTGCCAGCTCAGTCAATGGGGTCATAGTTGCTATCCTTGGATTGGTTTAAAGCTTATAACCCAGGGCGGGGAAAATCGTTGCGAGAGAGACGCTGGATGACTGGCTGAGCCTGGTTGATAAGGTAATCCCAGAAGGCAGACTGCAGCCGCCCTTCGGCGTGGCGACGATTTCGGCCAATGTAAATTTCCTGGTGTATTTCGAGCCCGTGGATTTTGACAGGGATGGCTTGAGGGCTGGGCATACGCTCTACAACCATTTGGGAGACGAATCCGACGCCGATGCCTTCCTGAATGGCGATGGCAATGGCTTCGGAATTTCCGAGGGAAAGAATAATGCGCAAATCGTTGATGTTGTGCCCGCAACGGGCCAGGGCAGCCCGAACCGTGCGATAGGTGCCGGCGGTTTCTTCGCGCATAATGAAGCGCTCTTTCTTGAGTTCCTCGATGCGAATGTGTCCACGAGCGGCCCATTCGTGGTTTTTTGGCACCAGCAGAGTGATTGGGTCATCGATGAGTTTGCGAAATTCAATGTTCGGAGAGAACTCTTCGGGGATACTGGAGAGGGCAAACTTTACCTGACCGCCTTCGAGCATTTGAAGTGCTTGGGCGCGGTTTGTGATATTGCAAGCGGCGTTTACGCGAGGATGGCGACGCATGAAGTCGGCCAGCAGTACTGGGAGAATGTATTTTCCAGGCGTGGTGCTGCAGCCGATGGTCAGGTTTCCCTGTACGTCGCCTTTTATCTGGTCCATGATCTCGTCGGTGCGTAAGGAGACGGCTACCATCTGGCGAGCCAGGGGGAGGAGGGCGATTCCGGCTTCGGTGAGAGAAATCTGGCGGCCTTTTCGATCAAATAACGGGGTACCAAAGTGCTGCTCGAGAGAACGGATATGCTGGGTGACGCTGGGCTGGGACATGTGCAAAAGCTCGGCTGCCCGGGAAAAGTTGAGCGTTTCGGCGGCTGTAAGAAACACATTGAGTTGGTGAGAGTCCAGCATGTGAAGGAATCCTTTATTCTTTTGTGGATGAAATATGGCAGATCTATAAGTTTCCCTTATTATAGCGGATAAGTAAAAACTATATACTTTGTGACGAAAATCACTAGAGGTTATCAGGTTTCCCATTTATCATCAAAAGGTAGACTGTTAAAAGGAGGAGAAGCGATGAACCATCCGCGTCAATGGATTGGGGTAGCTGTTTTGACTGTTCTGGCAGCACTGTCATTGACAGCCTGTCAGGGCGCGCCAACTGCCACCGTGGCTGCGCCTGAGGTGACCGCCGAACTGCCAACTGCGGCGCCTTTACCGACTCTGGAACCGAATTATTGTCTGGACTGCCACACCGACAAGGACCAATTGATTGCCACAGCAAAGATTGAGGAAGAGGTCGAGAAAGAAGACGAAGGCGCTGGCTGAGGTGGCGATGTGGCTCCGTTGGAGCCCTGGGAAAAGGTTTTAGTTTCGGCGGATTATACGACGACGCTGCATGGTTTCTTGCGCTGCACCTACTGCCACGGGGGCGCGCAGCAAGCAGCCGATAAAGAAGCCGCACACAAGGACATGGTTGCAAATCCGCTTGCGGTGTCTGATGCTTCGTGCAGTGAATGTCATGAAGAGGTTTCCACCACGTACGCGACTGCTTTGCACAATACGCAAGCCGGGTACTGGACTCAGATCGATGCGCGCAGCGTGCCTGAAGGCCACGAGGATTTAGAAGAGATGTTTGGCAATCACTGCGCCACTTGTCACACGAGCTGCGGTGAGTGCCACATTAGCCAGCCGGAGAACGTGGGTGGTGGCCTGCTGGACGGGCATATGTTTGTGAAGACCCCGCCGATGACCCGCACCTGCACGGCCTGCCACGGCAGCCGTGTGGGAAATGAATACCTGGGTAAAAACGAGGGAATTCCGGGAGACGTACACTTCCGCACCGGGCGTATGAACTGCATTACTTGCCACACAGGCGGTGAGATGCACGCGACCGAAGAAGATGCGGCCTCGCACCGTTATGCAGGAAAGCCAGCGGTGGAATGCACGGATTGCCACCAGGTGGGTGGTTTGGATGAGACGATCCCGCAGCATGCCATTCATGGGAACGATCTCTCGTGTCAGGTTTGCCATTCGGTACAGTACACCAGCTGCGATAACTGCCACGTTGCTATTAGCGATAAGACGGGCAATGCGTTCTTTAAGACAGATGCCACGTATTTGGGGTTCTATATTGGCTTGAACACGCGGAAGAGTGCGGACAGGCCGTATGATTACGTGACCGTGCGCCACATTCCGATTGCTCCGGACAGCTATTCATACTACGGCGACAATTTGCTACCCAACTTCGATGCTATGCCGACCTGGGCTTATGCAACCCCGCACAACATTCAGCGTGTGACGCCGCAGAATCAAAGCTGTGATAGTTGTCACGGTAATGCCGAACTGTTCTTGACGGCGGATAAGGTGGCCGAAGAAGAGTTGGAAGCCAACCAAAATGTGATTGTTCCTCAGCCACCGGATCCGGTGGGAGGTCAGTAATTTTTGTTTCAGGAGAAAAGTAAATGGAGAAGAAAGTTCGTGTGCTGGTTGTTTTAACCGTATTGCTGGCAATGGTGTTGTCAGCTTGCCAGCCCGCTGTGGCGACCGTTGAACCGGTAGCCCCGGTTGTTGAACCGACAGCTGTTCCCCCAACAGCGACGCCCGTGCCGGTTGAGCCGACCGCTGCGCCCGTAGATTGGGCTGCGGTGATGACGGAAGTCATCGCTTCCATGCCTGCCGACGCCGGTTATGCTTCGGTGTCGGCTGCAAAGCTGAACGAAGAACTGGTTGACAGTGCGCCCTTCCTCCTGGATGTGCGCGAGGCTTCGGAAGTGGAAGCCGAGGGATATATCGCCGGCGCGGTGCAAATCCCGGTTCGCGATCTGTTAAAGAACCTGGATAAGCTGCCCGGGCTGGACGAGCCGATTGTGGTTTACTGCGCTTCTGGACATCGCGGCGGCATGGCGATGGCTGCCCTGAAAGCTTTGGGTTATAGCAAGGTGCGCAATTTGGGCGGCGGCCTGGGCGCGTGGAAGAAAGCCGAGTTGGGCGTTGAGACCGGTGCGGTACCCGAAGCGGCTGCCGGCACAGCCCCGGATGTGGATGCTGGCATGCTGGCAGAGCTGGATGCGTTCTTCAGCAATCTGCCGGATGGCTTCTATGCGATGAAGGCCTCGGCGGTGGATGAACTGCTGGTTTCGGAGATGCCCTTCCTGTTGGATGTGCGCTCGGAGAAGGAAGTGGCAGAGGGTGGTTATATTGAGGGTTCCTTCAATATCCCCTTGGATAAGCTGTTGACCAGCCTGAACGAGTTCTCGAAGGAAGAGCAGATTGTGGTTTACTGCGCTTCGGGACACCGCGGCGGCGTGGCGATGACAGCTTTACGCCTGTTGGGCTATGATGCGATCAACCTGGGCGGCGGTTTGAATGCCTGGAAGGCTGCCGGATTGCCGGTGGCGGGCGTTGTGGATTGGAACGCCACCTGGGCGAATTTCTTGAGCTCCCTACCGGAAGGTTTCTATTCCGTTTCCCCGGCGAATTTGAACGCCGAGATGGTTGACGCGATGCCTTTCCTGCTGGATGTGCGCGAAGCTTCGGAGTTCGAAGCCGGTTACCTGGCGGGTGCGGTCAACATCCCGATTCGTGAGCTGCTTAAGAACTTGGATAAGCTGCCTGCGCAGGATGAGCCGATCGTGATTTACTGCGGTTCGGGTCATCGCGGCGCGTTGGGCCTGGCGGCTTTGAATCTGCTTGGTTACACCAATGTGCGCAACCTGGGCGGCGGCACGGGTGCCTGGACAAAAGCCGAACTGCCCCTGGTTACTGAAGGCGCGGGCGAGCTGGTGGCCGGGACTGCTCCGGAAGTGGACCCGATGCTGTTTGCAAAATTGGACGAGCACCTGAGCAACCTGCCCGAGGGCTTTGGTACGGTCAAGGCCGCGGATTTGAACGCGGAAATGGCTGAGGCTGCCCCCTTCATCCTGGATGTGCGCGAGGCGTCTGAGGTAGAGGCGGACGGTTACATTGAGGGTTCGGTGCTCATCCCGGTGCGCGAGGTGTTCGCCAGCCTGGATCAGCTGCCCGCCGATAAGGCCGCTCCGATTGTGGTGCTGTGCAAGTCGGGTCATCGCGGCGCGTTCGTTCAGATGGCGCTGCAGATGAACGGCTACACTAATGTGCGTAATTTGAATGGTGGTTTGGGCGCGTGGATTGGCGCCGAACTGCCTGTTGTAAAGTAAATTTCATCCTCCCTCCCCAATGCACCTGCCCCGAGAATTTCGGGGCAGGTGTGATTTAAGCAAAGGCCTTTTCGGGATCGTTGAGAATTGGCGTGATGAAATCCGCATGTTGGGGAATGAGGGGCCTATCATGGTAACAGCTAGAGTGCCTATTTTCGTATAATGAATTAGAAAGTGTTTTTTGAGGAAACAGGCAGGCGAAATGATGAATACACACCTGGCATTTGGGAAGAGCGGTTTGACAGTGCAGTTGCCGGACGAGTGGGCCATTGAGATCGTAGAACCCAGGTATGCTCCGGGCGCAACCGACCCGACAAAAAAATTGCGCGAGGCGCTGCGCGACCCGATTGGCAGCCCGCCGCTGCGCGAACGGGTTCGGGCGGGCGACCGGGTGGGGATTGTGTTCAATGACATTACCCGCGCCACACCCAATGAGGTAATAATTTCAGCGATCCTGGCGGAATTGGCACACGTGCCCACGCGACAGGTCACGCTATACAATGCGCTGGGCACGCACCGTTCAAACAGCGAGGCTGAACTGCGGCGAATGTTGGGGGACGCGCTGGTGGATGGTTATC
Organism: Anaerolineaceae bacterium; assembly: GCA_016927865.1. Classification (GTDB taxonomy): domain Bacteria; phylum Chloroflexota; class Anaerolineae; order Anaerolineales; family Anaerolineaceae; genus Anaerolinea. Next base: position 19,701 of record JAFGLU010000132.1, on the reverse strand, counting down.
GCATTGTGCAGAATAACGCATGTGACCGAGACACACAGGTGTGCGTTGGCAAGACTTCGCGGGGGAACGAGGTTTGGCTAAACCGGGATTTGATGGAATGTGACGTTAAGATCTTGACCGGGTTTATTGAGCCGCATTTCTTCGCCGGGTTTTCGGGCGGGGGCAAAGCGCTGATGCCGGGGATGGCGGGGCAGACGACCGTGTTGGGTAACCATGATGCGGCCAATATCGGTGATCCACGCGCAACATGGGGAATTACGAAGGGGAACCCGCTGTGGGAGGAGGTGCAAGAAGCGGCACGGATGGCGGGGGATTTATTCCTGGTGAATGTCACGCTGAACCGGGAGAAGCAGATCACGGCGGTGTTCGCAGGGGACCTGGATGAGGCGCACGAGGCGGGCTGCGAATATGCGCGGAAGATGACCATGATCCCCGTCGAGCGGCCTTTTGATATCGTGCTGACCTCTAATTCTGGCTACCCGTTGGATTTGAATTTGTACCAGGCGGTGAAAGGGATGAGCGCGGCGGGGCAGGTGGTCAAGGCGGGGGGCGCAATTGTGATCGCAGCAGAGTGCTGGGACGGTATTCCAGAGCACGGGCTGTTCGGGCAGATGCTGGCTGAGGCAGGCAATGTGGAGGAACTGCTGGCGAAAATTCAACAGCCGGGGTTCTGCAGGCAGGATCAATGGCAGGCACAGGTGTTGGGACAGGTGTTGCGTAAGGCAGAAGTATACGTTTACAGCACGCATTTGAGCTTTGACCAAATCCGCCAGGCCATGCTGCTGCCGGCGGAGACGGTGGAGGGGACGATGGCGATGCTGGTGGAGCGCTACGGTCAGGAGACGCGTATTTGTGTGCTGCCTGAGGGGCCGGTTACTATTCCGTATGTAAAACAGTCGTAACTACTCATGAAGAGGTAAAAATGCCCGAATTTGAGGCGTTTTTTTACCTTGTTGTAGAACATAATATCTATTATACTGAAGTATATACTCATCGGGATTGGGGAAGTTCCTGAATTTGAGGTGTTGATGGGGGCGAAGCCCCCATCAACACCTCAAATTCAGGGTTTTTCACCCCTACCGAGAGTAGTTGCATATTGAAATTGGCACTGCCTGCGTGCCGGATTAACCATGAACTTTTGGCTGCGCCTGCTTTATCGCCTGGGCTTTTTATCAGACTCGCAGGTTATTCGTTTTGAATTGGACGAGCCTGCTCAGGAAATGCTTCGATTCATGGCTGATCAGCAGAATTTGACGCCGGAGGAGATGGCGGAGGTACTGCTGCGCGGGGCGTTGTTCGACCGGCAGCAGGCCGAGGCGCAGTTGGCGGCCTGGCAGATGATCACAGCGCGGGAGCAAGAGGTGGCGGCGCTGACTTGTTTGGGGTATACCAACCGGCAAATTGCCGCACGGTTGGGTGTCTCGCCGGAGACGGTGAAGAGCCACCTGCGCAGTCTGCTGCGAAAGTTGGGACTGCACAGCAAGGAGGAATTGCGCCAGGCGCTGGATGGGTTGGATTTTAGCGCCTGGGAGTAGATGGTTGTTTTCCACCCTCATTCTGGGGACTTTCTTCGATCTCTGAGTATTTTGACAATGTCACTTTAGATTGCACATTAACAAAATAGCGATTCTGTGGCATAACATAGCCGAATGGTCAAGAATCCAACCCACGAGAAGAAATAGCCCTCTGGGGCATACCGATAGAAGAAGTACCGACGCTAGGCGAGCGATTGTCCAAATATTATGATCGGTATAGAAGGCAATTGCGCACCCGAAGAAGAGATACAAGCGACTATGGTTACAAATACATAAGTGGCCTTCTGCGGATGGAAAGCGACCGAAACCTGGCAAATGTAGGCCGAAAAACAAAAGTGTCTGGGCAAAACTTGCAGCATTTCATCAGCAATTCACCCTGGTCTGGGAGATCTGTGATCGAAACCATACAGGAAGAGATCAAAGTTCACCCTGCATTTCAGCAATCCATCCTGGTTTTGGATGAAAGTGCCGAAGAAAAGGCCGGACCTGAAAGCGCAGGGGCAGGGCGACAACATAATGGACGGCTCGGGAAAATCGAAATGAGCCAGGTGGGTGTGTTTTTGTCGCTTGTAACGCCTGCTGTCAACACCTGGATCGATGGCGAACTGTATATTCCAATGCATTGGTTTGAAGAAGGACAGGCAGAAAAGCGGAGGGCAATCGGAATCCCCAAGGATCGGATGTTCCAGAAAAAGCCAGAATTGGGCTGGCAAATGATCCAAAGAGCGCAGGCAAGAGGGATTCCGTTCCAGGCAGTGGTCATGGACGACCTGTATGGGCGGAATGCTGCCCTTCGGCAACAGTTGGATGAAGGTCAGATCGAGTATTACGGCGATGTTCCCGTCGACACCAAGGTCTATCTGACCAAGCCGGAAGTGGTTTACCCGCTTACAAAGCAGGGAAAACCTGCCAAGAACCCCAAAATTGTGGGGGCGAAGGCATATCAAGTGCAGGAACTGAGACGAGAGCCGACTCTTACGTGGCAAACCATCCGTTTACGCCCCAATGAATGCGGCTATTTGGAAGCGAAGTTCGCCTGTTGTCGGGTGTGGGTTGTGTATGGCACGCAGATCCGTCAAGAATGGCTTTTGATCCGTCAGGATGCTGTCCAGATCACTTATGTACTGAGTAATGCTCCTGAGAACACCCCGTTGGAAACGATGGCCTGGCGTAAAACCCATCGCTACCTGATCGGGAGGAGCAACCAGGATGCCAAAGGTGAACTGGGGTGGGACGAATTCCAAACCCGGAAATTTCTCGCTTGGGAACATCAATTGGCGATGACCCTGTTAGCTGCCTGGTTCATAGCTGAAACTCGCCTGGATTGGATGGAACGCTTTGCCCAAGACCCAGCTTTGCTTGCCAAATATGAGGTGGATGTTTTTCCTCAATTATCGGTTGGTAATGTGCGAGAATTACTCCGGGCTGCCATGCCGTTGCCTCAATTATCACCTCATGAGGCTGCACAACTTGTCGCTACTCATTTGGTCAACAGAACTCGCTCCCGCAAATCTCGCCTGAAAAAGGCGAATGGCAAAGCAGCTGTTTTAAAGTGACATTGTCAAAGTATTTACGTTTTTTCTTACCCAAGGGCGCGCTATCAACCCCCTCCCTTTATCCCTCCCCCAGCCAATCGGGAACTGGGTGAATTCTGTGGTTTTGGCTGGGGGAGGGAAAGAAATTTAGAAGAGTGAGGGGCGAAAGCCCCTCACTCTTCTGACGTCTTGCTCCCCGCGCCCGGGGCGGGTTTGAGCGTGTGTGGATGATGAGAAGGGAGAAGGAGCAGAGACGCTTATCCCCCCTGGGGGGTACCCCGGTCTTCCCCTGCGCTTCCCATGTGTGGGGGATGGCGCGGGCGGGCGGGCGAGCGTATCCTGGGGGTATGAATGATTCACTGGTTCTTTCTCAAAATCGTCTTTATTTGGTAAATGGGCCGCGGGCCATTCTCCCGGCCCTGTACGAGCTGGCGGCACGGCTGGCGTCTCGCGGCGCGCTGCGGGTGATGGATGGGGGCAACACCTTCAACACCTACCCGGTGGCGGCGGCGCTGCGGCGGCTGGGCGGCTCGCCCTACCCGGCCCTGCGGCGGGTGACGCTGGCGCGGGCCTTCACCTGCTTCCAGATGCAGGCGCTGGTGTGCGTGCCCGAGCCGCCGGAGCAGCCGGTGTTGGTGCTGGATTTTTTGGCCACCTTTGCCGACGAGGCCGTGCCGGTGGGCGAGCGGATGCGACTGTTTGGGGCCTGCCTGGAGGGGCTGCGGCGCATGGCGACTCGCCAACCTGTGCTGGTGTGGGCGGCGCAACACACAGGCCTGGCAGACCTGTGGGAGCCGTTGCTGGCGCGCTTGCAGGCTGCCGCGGACGTGAATTGGGCCTGGAGCGCTCCGCCGCCGGATGTTCGCCAGTTGGAGCTGTTCTAATGGGCCGCACGCTGCCTTCCATCACGCAGTATTTCATGGAGGAAAGCGAGGCCTTGGGACGCTTTCGGCGGGCCTTGCGGCGCAGCGATCAGGTGGCTCTGGATGCGCTGCTGGATGCGGCCCAGCGGCACCTGGCGGCGGTCTCTTACGCGGGGCACGCGCTGCCTTTTGAGCTGTTTCTGCTGTCTATTTTGCTGGAACAGCAGAAGGAGATCGAACGGCTGCGTAGCGCGGTGGAGCGTGTAGATCGTTTGCCGCCGGGGCGAGATGGAACGTATCTACCTTGACAATGTCACTTTATAACGCCATGACCTTCGAACTCGGGTGTTGCCCCCACCCTACCCTCCCCCGGCAACCAAGACGCTTAATTACTTAAGTGTTTTGCCGGGGGAGGGAAAGAATTCTGCAAAAGTGAGGGGCTTTCAGCCCCTCACTTTTGCAGAATCTTCTCCCCTCCCCGCCCTTGAGCCTATGTTTTGCGGTTTTTTTGCCAGCGGGGAGGGGTGGGGGTGGGGTCACGAGCCCGAAATTTTAAAGCGACATTGTCAAACTACTCACCGAGGTTGGGAAAGGGCTTTTTTGCTTTTGGCGTGAGTGACGACTATGGAACTAAGCGGCTGGCTGCTGGACCTATACGAGGATTCCCGCGAGGGGGTGGCGCTTTGGCTGTTGGGAGATGACGGCGCGCGGCGGCGGCTGACGCAGCCTTTTCCGGTGGGGTTCTGCGCCGAAGGGCCCACAGAGCGCCTGCGGGATTTGTGGCGATTTCTGGCGGGGCGAGAGGAGGCACCCTATTTACGGCGCTGCGAGCGGGTGGATGCCTTTGCGCAAAGCGAGGGAACGGTCCAGGCGCTGCTGCCAGGCTGCCCGGTGCCGGTGCTGGAGGCGCAAGTAGAGCGGCACGCCAGCCTGCCGGGGCTGTTTCAGCAGGCTTTATGCACCTTCCCCGATTTGCAATATGCCAATGCGGATGTACCGCTGAGTTTGCGCTACGCGGCAGCGACCGGGGTGGGGCCGCTGCTGCGCTGCCGGGCGCAGGTGGGGCCGGGTGGAAGAGTGACGCGGATGGAGGGGTTGTCGACGGCCTGGGAGCTGGATCCGGATGAGCCGCCGCTGCGGGTGCTGGAGTTGACGCCGGATTGCGACCCCGGGCACGCCGAACCCCGGCGGGTGATTGCGCGCTATGAACGGCGGGAATGCGCGCTGAGCTTTGACCCGCCGCGAGCACTGCTGGTGAACTTGCGGGCTATTTTGCTGCGCTGGGACCCCGACTTGATTTTGACCGATTGGGGGGACACCTGGCTGTTACCCAAGCTGGATGAACTGAGCCGGGCGCACGGGCTGCCGCTGCCGCTCAGCCGCGAGGACCGGGCTTCGGCACACCGACCGGCGCGCAGCTATTTTTCCTATGGACGGATTGTGTACCGCGGGGCGCAGGTGTTTTTGTTTGGGCGCTGGCATATCGACCGCAAGAATGCCATGCTGTGGGAGGATTACGGCCTGACGGGTGTGCTGGAATCGGCGCGCGTGACGGGGCTGCCCGTGCAGGAGGCGGCACGGGTCTCGCCGGGGACGGGCATCTCGGCGATTCAAATGCTGACCGCGCTGCGCGATGGGGTGCTGGTGCCGTGGCAGAAGCAGCAGGTGGAAGGGTATCACAGCGCGGCGGGGACCTTCCAGGCGGATCAGGGCGGGCTGGTGTATCAGCCGCTGGCGGGGCTGCATTACAACGTGGCGGGGGTGGATTTTGTGTCGCTGTACCCGGCCATCATGGTGCATTTCAATATTTCTCCAGAGACCCTGGGACCGCCGCGCCCGGGGGCCGAGACCGTGCCGGGACTGGAGGTGGCCATTCAGGTGGGGGGCAAGGGGATTGTGCCGCGGGCGCTGGCCCCGCTGCTGCAGAAGCGCGTGGCGTTGAAGCAGCGACTGGCACGATTGCCGGCCTGGGACCCGCGCCGCAAGAGCGACAAGCAGCGCGCCTCGGCGCTGAAGTGGCTGCTGGTGACCTGCTTTGGCTATTTGGGGTATAAAAATGCGCGTTTTGGGCGCATGGAAGCTCACCAGGCGGTGACGGCTTTCGGGCGGGACATTTTGCTGCGGGCTAAGGAAGCCGCCGAGGATGCGGGTTTTGAGGTGCTGCATCTCTATGTGGACGGGCTGTGGCTGAAGCAGGACGGTTTTTGCGCGGAGGAACAGTTCGGCGAGCTGCTGGCGGAGATCGAGGTGCGAACGGGACTGCCGGTAGCACTGGAGGGGGTGTACCGTTGGGTGGTGTTCCTATCCTCGCGTATGTATCCCAACCGGGCGGTGGCAAACCGCTATTTTGGGGTGTTTCGGGACGGGACGATCAAGGCGCGAGGGATTGAGGCCCGGCGGCACGACACACCGCCTTGGGTGGGTGGAATGCAGATGAGCCTGCTGGAACTGCTGGCAAAGCCGGACGACCCGCACGAGGCGCTGCCGGAGGCCGACCGGCTGGTGAGGCGGCGGCTGGCAGAGTTGAGCGGGGGGCATGTGGCGGCGGAGGACCTGGTGGTGACGCATCGCTTGAGCCGGGCAGTGGAGGCTTACCACAGCCCGTCTCCGGCGGCGCGGGCGGCGCGTTTGATGCTGGCGCAGGGCAAGGTGTTGCGCCCGGGCCAGTCGGTGCGCTTTGTTTACACGCGCGGGGAGCCGGGCGTGCGCGCCTGGGATGCGGGCAGCTCACCTACCGGAGGGCAGGTGGATACATGGCAGTACCGCAAGCTGCTGCTGCGAGCGGCAGAGGCGGTGTTGGCGCCGTTTGGTTGGGAGGGGGTAGGGCCAAAGCAGGAACGGTTATTTTGGTGATAGAATACCCTCACCCTGGCCCTCTCCCGGTGGGAGAGGGAACGGAGCAGCTCATGGAGGAGTGTCGGATGAAATTTAGAAAGCCGGTTTCTCGTTTTTTGTTTGGGCTGGCCTGCCTGTTGATTGTGCTCGTAGCAGGGTTTGTGTGGGTGGGGGCGGTGATTCCCACGTGGAACGCGACGGATGAGGAGATTGCCCTGGCACTGCCGGGAGACGAGTACATTCCACAACCGCAGTTGGATTGGAACCACGGGATAACGATCAAGGCGCCCGCAGAGGAGATTTACCCCTGGCTGATCCAGATGGGAGATACGCGCGCGGCGTATTACAGCTATACGTTCATCGAGAATGTGTTCATGATGGTGGGAAAATCGAATGACCGCTATGTAAACGCAGACCACATCCATGCGGATTGGCAGAATCCGCCCATTGGACAGGGGATGATCATGGATATGTTTGCGCTGCAGGACTACCGGGAGGGGGAGTACGTGCTGGCGGGGGCGACGGAAGCATTGAACGAGATGGGCATGAACTGGACGTGGTTGTGGTATCTGCGCCCGGTGGATCAAGATACGACCCGGTTGATTGTGCGGCATCGTTTTATCTTCCCGGAAGACGCGCCGCAGGGCGCAATCGAAGCGGTGCTGAACGCGGGGTACGTGATGGAGCGCGGAATGATGCTGGGAATTCGCAACCGGGCTGAAGGCCGCGTACTGCCGGGGCCGATTGAGCCGCTGGAGATTGTGCTGTGGTTGGCTGCGCTGGCCTGCGGGGTGATTTCGGCGGTGCGTTACGTGCGCAAGCCGGGGCGGCTGCACCCGCTGGGCATTGGCCTGGAAGCGGTGGTGGTTTTGTTCATTTTTACTTTCATCCAACCGGCGCTTTGGGTGCGGGTGGCGCTGCTGCTAATTTTGATTGGTAGTGTGCTGATTGATTATTACCCTGGACGGGTGACGAAGTGGGTTAAAAGTCGATTTGCAAAAACGATGTAACTAAATTGCACCGCACGCATCTATGCTTTTAGGAGATTTGAAGGATGTCTAAGAAAACCTCGAAACCCGTGAAATCTACAAAAGTTGTGAAGAAGGCTGCCAATCAGCAAGGACGCTCTGTGCCCTGGAAGTGGCTGGTGCCGTTGTTAGTGATTGCCGCGATCGCCGTGGCCGCATTTACGCTGCTGAAGCCTGAAGAAACTGGGCTGGCCTCTCAGATATCGGTAGCCCAGGCCGCCGAGCTGCGGGACAGCGGCGCGTTTGTTCTGGATGTGCGCGAGGTGGATGAGTGGAACCAACTGCACGTGCCTGGGGCGACGTTGATTCCGTTGGGCGAGCTTGCCAGCCGGGTGAACGAAGTGCCGCGCGACCAGACGGTGGTGGTGATGTGCCGCTCGGGGAATCGCAGCCAGGAGGGTCGTGATATTCTCAAGGCGGCCGGGTTTGAAAATGTGACCAGCATGTCGGGTGGAATCATCCAGTGGAGCGCTGCCGGGTACGAGACGGTGACGGGGCCGTAGAAAGAAAAAAAGTCCCGAATTTGAGGTGTATATGGGTGCTTCGCACCCATATACACCTCAAATTCGGGTGACTCTTATTTTAAGGACACCGCGAAGTTCGCTGATAGGATTTCGGCGATGCTGGAGAAGCGCCAGACGCGGGCGGAAAGCGGTTCGGGAACGGGCGGGTGGATCCAGGCAGCGGAGAGGCCCGCGGCGAGGGCAGCCTGGAGTCCGACCTGGGAATCTTCGATCGCCAGGCAGCGGGTGGGCTCGGCGGACAGTTGACGGCAGGCTTCTAGATATACATCGGGATGCGGCTTGGGGTTGACCACCCGGTTGCGCCCGATGATGGCTTTAAAGTGAGGCTCAAGCGCGATGGCACGCAGGACGCGGTGGACGTAATCTGCGGGGCTGTTGGAGGCCACGCCCAGGGGAATCCCTGCGGCGGCGAGCTGGTGGACAAGTTCCCCGGCCCCTGGGAAGGGCGAAAGTTCGACCGAAAAACGCTCGTAAAGACGGGAAAGATGCTTTTGGAGCAGCGCTTCGGGCGTCCAGGCCAGTCCGGTGGCATCCAGCAGGCGGCGAGCCGTGCCGGGCATGTCGACGCCGATGGTGGCGGCGGCTTGTTCTTCGGTGAGGGTGATGCCCTGGGCGGAGAAAATCTCGCAGTAAACGTCCCACGCCAGGGGTTCGGTGTCCACCAGGACACCGTCGAGGTCGAACACAATTGCATCGAAAGAAAGTAATGGGTTCATCGTGAGAAATTATAACTGAGGCTTATCCGACTTCGGCTATAATTTTTCTTGTAATACATTTAATCCATGGCGCGGGACTGAAGTCCCTGCTCGGTACATGGAAGCCCTACGGGCTGAAGAGAGACGGCCTGTAGGGGGTTTGTGTATTTATTCTGTCCACGACGAGGTTGATGATGCCTAATCTTGAGCCCCTTTTGCAAGCGATTGAGTCTGCTGTTGGAGAGCGCGCGCTGATTGATTTATATGGAGATCAGCCAGGGACACTGTCGCTGCAAAAGCAGCGCTATCAAGACTTGCTGGGCCGGTTCCAGTCCGTGTTCCCCGACACGTTGGATGCGGCCTTTTTTAGCGCGCCGGGGCGCACCGAGGTGGGAGGCAACCACACTGACCACAACGCGGGGCGGGTGCTGGCGGCGGCGGTGGATTTAGATTTGATCGCCGTGGCGGGACCGGCACATCACGGCGTGATTCGCGTGGACTCGGAGGGCTATCCCCAGGTAACGGTGAACCTGAACAACCTGGAGGCGGTGGAAGCGGAGAAAAACACCTCGGCGGCGTTGATTCGCGGGGTGTGCGCCCGGTTGAAAACGCTGGGTTATGAGATTGGCGGATTCAATGCCTGCATGACCAGCGCGGTGCCCAAAGGCTCGGGTTTGAGCTCGTCGGCGGCTTACGAGGTAATGCTGGTGACGATTCTCAGTCACCTGTACAACCAGGGGCGGATCGACCCGGTGAGCGCGGCGCAAATTGGCCAGTACGCGGAGAACGTTTATTTTGGCAAGCCGAGCGGCTTGATGGATCAGACCACTTCGGCGGTGGGCGGTTTTGTGACGATCGATTTCAAGGACCCGGCAAAGCCGGTGGTGAACAAGGTCAAGTATGACTTTCGCCAGTCGGGGTATGCGCTGGTGATTGTGGAGACGGGAGGCGACCACGCCGACCTGACCGAGGATTATGCCGGGGTGGCGCAGGAGATGCGCTCGGTGGCGGAGGCGATGGGCGGGCGCGTGCTGCGCGATTTTTCGCGGCAGGAACTGCTGGCGCGGCTGGCTGAGCTGCACGGCAAAGTAAGCGACCGGGCGCTGATGCGGGCTTTTCACTTTTATGATGATGATGCGCGCGTGGCGGAGCAGGTGGCGGCGCTGGAAAGCGGTCAGTTTGGACGTTTTTTGGAACTGGTGGTCGAATCGGGGCGCAGCTCGTGGATGCAACTGCAGAATTGTTACTCGCCGCGCAAACCGCTGGAGCAGGGCGTGGCTTTGGCGCAGACGTTGACCGCCGACCTGCTGGGCAAGAGCGGGGCGTGGCGGGTGCATGGGGGCGGGTTCGCCGGGACGATCCAGGTGTTTGTGCCGCAGGAGCAGGTGGCGGCCTACGTTGAAAAGATGGAGGCGGTGTTTGGGCAGGGAGCCTGTTACCCGATCTCCATCCGTTCGGCGGGCGCGGTGAAGGTGGACTTCGGAGTCTAGCGCCAGAACTGGGGCAGGTGCTCGCGGTAGGTGGTGAGGTAGTCGTCCAGCACCTGGCGAGCTACGTCCAGGTCGGTGATGACGGGGTCGAGAAGCAGGGCTTGCAAGGCTAAAGCGCGATCCCCGCTCACGGCGGCATCGACGCACAGCTTGACCACGGCGGCTTCGCGACGCAAGAGTTCCGCCACGCCTTCGGGCAGGGCGCCCATCGAGACAGGGCGAGGGCCCATGCCTGAAAGCACGGCGGGGGTCTCGACGATGGTGTTTAATGGCAAATTGCTGATCTGACCGGTGTTGGGCAGATTGACGGCAAGGTGGTAGTCGTTGCCCGCGCCGGAGACGGCTTCGATGACTTCCAGGGCGCCTTCGCTGTCGGCATCCTTGAGGTGATCGATGCTCTTCTGGCCTTCGCCCATCAAGGCAATTTCTTGATGGCCTTCCTTACGGTGGGCGGCATTGGCATCCCAATCGTAGAGGCTGAGATCGTACTTTTCCCAGGGTTTGGTGAGCGGGTCGCTGCACCAGGGCAGGTACTCGTCGAGGTGCTCGTCGCCGGGAACGGGCATCCAGCCGAAGGCGTCATAGACGCGGCGGGTGAGCGGCTCGAACCAATCGGGGGCTTTGTCCCAGCCCTCGCGGAGCGCGGGGTAGAGGTCTTCGCCGGTGCGGCGGTCGCGGATGTCCATAATCCAGGTGAAGTGGTTGAGGCCGGCGGCTTTGATGTCGACGAGGGGCACGGTGGCGTGGATGAGCTGAAAGATCTTGCCCCAGTAGGCGCGGTCGGCGTGGGTGCTGACAAAGCCTTCGGGGCGCTGGATGCCGAGCTTGTCGGCCAGGATGTACCCGGCCATGGCATAACCCTCGTAGATCTGGTGGCACAGGCCGATGACCTTGATTTTGCTGTAGCGGTTGATCGCGTCGCAGATGCGCACCATGGGGTTGGTGAAGTTGATGTAGTAGGCTTCGGGGCAGAGAGCTTCCATGTCGTGGGCAATCTCGAGCACCGGGCCGATGTTACGGGCGGCGTGGGCGAAGCCGCCGGGGCCGCCGTTTTCGGCATAGGGCTGGCGCACGCCGTATTTGAGGGGGATTTCGTAATCTATGCGCCAGAGTTCTTCGCGCGGGGGCACCTCGATGGCGGCGACAACAAAGGATGTGCCGGGGAGGGCTTCGGTGTGATGGGTGTGCGCGGTGAGGGTCATCTGCGCGTCCCAGTCGCGGTTGAGGCGTTGGGCCAGGCGGTGCATCAGTCCCAGGGCTTCGGGGTTGCGGTCCACCAGGGCGATGTGGCTGCCGCGGAGCTTTTTGCTTTTCATCAAAGAGCCGATGGTATTCAGACCGAAACTGGCGCTGCCTGCGCCGATGACGGTAATTTTAGTGTGGGGCATAGGGTTCCTCAAAATATTTGGATAGAGTTCCATTTGTATTGTAGCATAGCGATGTGGTTCTTGTTTGGCGCGGGCTAAAGCCCTTGCTCAGTTCGCGGAAGCCAGGTTTTCCTGGTTAGATGAGTTATGTGCGTGAGTTATGGCAGAAAATTCAAGAAAGCAGGAAAGAGGCACGGGGGTGGCTTGAAGATGGATTTGGGATGCGCATTTCCCCGTGCCGCTACGAAGAGATGCAGCCAGCGAAGGTAAGCGGCTTGTGGAGTGGTGTACAATTTTATAGAGGGCGGCGGTTTGGTCAACTTGAAAGGAGCAGCATGGACTCTCTTGAGTTTACCCGTTCGATTCCGGTGCGGCATGAAGTGGATGTATTTGTGGCAGGGGGCGGGCCTGCAGGCGTGGCCGCGGCGGTGACGGCTGCGCGCCAGGGCTGCCGGGTGTTCCTGGTGGAGGGACAGGGTTGTTTTGGCGGCATGGGCACGGCGGCTTTGGTGCCCGCGTTCATGCAGTTCAGCGATGGCGTGCACTTTCTGGCGGCGGGGTTTGGCGAAGAGGTGTATTCCAGGCTGAAGGCGCGGCGGGGCCTGGCCGATGATCGCCCGGATTTGAGCGTGTCCATCAACGTGGAAGATCTCAAACGAGTGTACGACCAGATGGCAGCGGAGGCCGGGTTTGGGTTCTCATTCCTCACGCAGATAATTGGAGTGGAGGCGAAAAACGGCCGAATTGAGCACGTTGTTTGCGCGGGGAAGAGCGGGCTGTTTGCCGTGAAAGCGGGGGTGTATATCGATGCGACCGGGGACGGTGACCTGGCAGCCTGGGCGGGGGCGGAGTTTGAGAAGGGGGATGCGCAAGGACGCATGATGCCGGGGACGTTGTGCAGCCTGTGGGCGAACATCGATTGGGAGCGAGCCAACGCGCTGCCGCAGCACCAGAAGTTTCGCCTGGAGGATGCCTTTCGCGACAAGGTGTTTACCCAAGAGGACTGGCACCTGCCGGGCATCTGGCACGTGGGGCCGGGCATGGGCGGCGGAAACATTGGGCACATGTTTGGAGTCGACGCCACCGATGAACGTTCGCTGACCGAGGCGCTGCTTTTGGGGCGCAAAATTATCGAGGAGTACGAGATTTATTACCGCCAGTATGTGCAGAACGGCTTCGAGTCGATGCACCTGGCGGGCACGGGCATGCTGCCGGGCATCCGCGAGTCGCGGCGCATTGTGGGCGACTTTGTATTGGAACTGCGGCATTTTGAGGAGCGGGCCGTGTTTGCCGATGAGATTGGGCGCTATTCTTACAACGTGGATGTTCACGCCGCGACTTCCTCTAAGGACGATTTCGCGGCTTTTGAAAAAGACCATACCACCTTGCGTTACAAGCCCGGCGAGAATTACGGCATTCCTTACGGCGTTTTGCTCCCCAGAGGATTGCAGAATGGATTGGTGGCAGGACGCTGCGTGTCTACGGACCGCTACATGCAAAGCTCGCTGCGGGTGATGCCGGGCTGCTATATCACCGGGCAGGCAGCGGGGATGGCAGCGGCCCTGGTTTGTGAACTGGGCTGCGATCCGCGGGGGGTGCCCGTCCAGGCTTTGCAGCGGCGACTGGTAGCGATGGGGGCGTACCTGCCTAATTTCGCCGGGTAAATCCTGTGCTAAAATTAATGGCGTTCCCATTATCCAAAAGGACAGAACATGATGGCTGAACCTTGCATCAATCCACGCTATGAAGAAGCCTTGGTGTTTGCAGCGGGTCAATTGGACCGCCTGGTGACCCGGCACCCCGATCAGTTTCCCATGTACACCCGTAGCGGGGTGTGGAATTTGGACGGGGAGAGCTGGACAAACTGGTGCGAGGGCTTTCTGGGCGGGCAGTTGTGGCTGCTTTACCAGCATTCCGGCGATGAAATCTGGCGGGTTCGGGCGGAGCATTACAGCCGCCTGATCGAACCGCGCAAGCTGGATCGCAACGTGCATGACCTGGGTTTTCTGTTTTGGTCGACGTATAAACGCTGGTACGACCTGACCGGGGTTCCGGCTATAAACGAGGTGCTGATTCAGGCGGGGCGGACGATGGGCTTGCGTTTCAAAGAGAAGGGCCAGTATATGTGCTCGTTCCTGGCGGAAGACAGCCTGTTCATCGATATCATGATGAACGTGGGGATCGTCTTTTACGCTGCGCAGCAAAGCAAGGATGCGGAGCTCGAGTCAATTGCCCTGCGGCACTGCCTGACCACACGCCGGGCGCTGGTGCGCGGAGATGGCAGCACGGCCCACGAAGGGATTTTTGACTTGGGGAGCGGCGAGTTTCTGCGGCAGAGCACGCAGCAGGGCTGGCGGGCCGATTCGGCCTGGGCGCGCGGGCAGGCCTGGGCGCTGTATGGGTTTGGCACTGTCTACGGGCTGACCGGAGACGAGCGCTTTTTGGAGACCGCAGAGGCTTGCGCGCGTTTTTACATGGAGCGCACGCCCGCGCATGGCGTTCCGCCCAACGATTGGGACGAACCCCACCCGGCTTATGCGTATGAAAGCTCAGCGGCGGCAATTGCGGCTTCGGGGCTGCTGAACCTGGCGAAGCTGACCCACGACTGGGGCCGAGCCAGGCTGTACCGGGATTATGCACTGAAGATATTGGACACGTTATGCACGCCGGAGTTTCTGGCCGACCAGACGCCGAGCTGGGAGGGTATTCTCAAACACGGGATGTACCACCAACGCAAAGGCCTGGGGGTGGATGAAAGTGTGATGTGGGGCGAGTATTTCTTCCTGGAAGCGCTGTATAAGGTGCTGCATGAGTAAAGTTGCATTGGTCACCGGGGGCAGCCGCGGGATTGGCCGGGCGATTGCTTTGGCTCTGGCGGAAAAGGGCTGGAGCGTGGCTGTTAACTATCGCAGTGGCGCGCAGGCGGCGGAAGAAACCGTGCAGGCCATCCGCTCCGCGGGCGGCACGGCAAGGGCCATTCAGGCCGATATCAGCCTGGCGGAGGATCGCAAGCGGCTGGTTCAAGAGACGCTGACGGCCTTTGGGCGCATTGACTTGCTGGTGAATAACGCCGGGATGGCGCCGCGCGTGCGGGCCGATTTGCTTGAGATGGGCGAAGAAAGCTATGACGAGGTGCTGGCGACCAACCTGAAGGGGCCGTTCTTTCTGACGCAGATGGTTGCCAGACAGATGATCGAGCGCCCAACCCGCTCAGACGGCGCTCCGGCAATGATTGTCAATATCGGCTCGACCAGCGCGACGACCAGCAGCACCTCGCGCGGGGAATACTGCCTGTCGAAGGCGGGCATGGGCATGATGACCGCCCTGTTCGCCGACCGGCTGGCGGCGCACGGAATCTTGGTGTACGAGGTGCGCCCGGGGATCATTGAGACGGATATGACTGCCGTGGTGCAGGAAAAGTATGACCGGATGATTGAAGGCGGGCTGCTGCCGCTTTCCCGCTGGGGAAAGGCGGAAGATGTGGCCCGCGCCGTTGTTGCCATCGCCGAAGGGGCATTGCCCTATTCCACCGGCGAAATTATTCATGTGGACGGCGGTTTTCACCTCCGCCGCCTGTAAGGAGAATGAAATGCCTGCTGTTGATCGTTTGACTTTCTATACAACTGTCCTTTCGGACGGGGTCGTGCCGTTGTTCTATACGCCCAGCCTGGAAAAGGCCATTGCGGCGGCTGAAGCGATTGCTTCGGGCGGGGTGCGATGCATTGAGTTCACCAACCGCGGCGAGGGCGCTCTGGCGGTCTTCAGCGGAATGGTGGAACACTTCCGCAAGGCCAACCCCAACCTGATCTTTGGGGTGGGGTCGGTGCTGGAGGCGCCCACGGCGGCGCTGTTCATTGCGCATGGGGCCAACTACATCGTCAGCCCCAACTTTAACCCCGAGGTGGCCAAGCTGTGTAACCGGCGCAAGATCGCTTACCTGCCGGGCACGGCTACGCCGACTGAGATATCCAACGCCGAAGAGGCCGGCTGCGAGATCATCAAGATTTTCCCGCCCAGCCCAGAACTGATCAAGGCGGTGCTGGGGCCGCTGCCGTGGGCCAAACTGATGCCCTCCGGCGGGGTGGAGCCAACGCAGGAGAACGTGAACAAGTGGATTGGCGCGGGCGCGGCCTGCCTGGGGATTGGAAGCGCGTTGATCTCCAAATCGATGCTGGCCAGCGGAGACTTCTCGACGGCAGGGCCGAACGTGGCCAACATGATCGCCTGGATCAAAGAAGCTCGCGTCAAGAAATAGGATGAATTACCGCAAACCTGCTTCATTCAAGACAAGTGCCGATTTCCAGGCTTACCTGGTAAAGAATGGCATTGAGATGCCTTTCGACGCGGACCTGGCAGAGCCGGGAAAGTCGCCACTTGCGCAGCCTTTGGCGGTGCAGGGCTTGAACATTGGCAACCGCTTCGCGGTGCTGCCGATGGAAGGCTGGGACGCACAGCCGGATGGGAATCCTTCGGAGTTGACCCTGCGGCGCTGGCGGAATTTTGGGGCCAGCGGGGCCAAGCTGGTGTGGGGCGGCGAAGCTGCGGCGGTGCGCCCGGATGGGCGGGCCAACCCCAACCAGTTGGTGGTTGCGCCGGAGACCCTGGCGGGGTTGATCTACCTGCGGGATACGCTGGTGAAAAGTCACTGCGAGGCAACGGGGAGCAGTGATGGGCTGGTGATTGGCTTGCAGTTGACGCATTCGGGGCGGTTTTGCCGCCCCAACGGCAAGGCTTTGGAGCCGCGCCTGGCTTATGACCACTCGCTGCTCAATCCGCGTTTTGGGCTGCCCATCCCTTCGGGCAAGGTGTTTTCAGACGATGAGCTGGAAGAATTGGTGCAGGACTACATCCGCGCGGCGGTGCTGGCGCAAGAAGCGGGCTTTGATTTCGTGGATGTGAAGCACTGCCACGGCTATTTGCTGCACGAATTTCTCTCGGCGGTGGAGCGACCGGGGCGGTATGGGGGCAGTTTGGAGAATCGCACCCGGCTGGCACGCGAGATCATTACGGGCATTCAAGCCGCGGCGCCTGGGCTGGGCATTGGGGTGCGGCTGAGCTTGTACGACTTTGTGCCTTTCCGCCCCGGGGATGACCGGGTGGGGCAGGCGGTGGCAGCGGGCGCAGACGTGCCGTTTTTGTTTGGCGGAGACGGCACGGGGGTGGGCTACAACCTGGATGAGCCGGCGCGGTTCCTGTCAATGTTGAGCGAGCTGGGTGTGAAGATGATTTGCGCGACGGCGGGCAGCCCCTATTACAACCCGCACATCCAGCGCCCGGCATACTTTCCGCCTTCCGATGCTTATCTGCCGCCAGAAGACCCACTGCTGGGCGTAGCGCGGCAGATCGCGGCGACCGCAGAATTAAAGGCGCGTTTCCCTGGGATGATCATAGTGGGGTCGGGGTATTCCTGTTTGCAGGAATGGCTGCCGCACGTGGCCCAGGCAGTGATTCGAGGCGGGCAGGCCGATTTCGTCGGACTGGGACGCATGGTGCTGTCCTACCCGGAGATGCCGGCGGATATTTTGGCGGGGCGGGCGCTGCAATCCAAGCGCATTTGCCGCACTTTCAGCGATTGCACGACCGCGCCGCGCAACGGGATGGTTTCGGGGTGTTATCCGATCGACCCGTTTTACCGGGAACGTCCGGAGGTGGAAAAGCTGGCGGAGATCAAGCGAGGGGCGGTCGCTTAACTGGAGAATGGATTGGGCGGCCTCCACCCGCGCTGCCGGAGATTGCGGTAAATTCGGTATGAGAAAGTTTTCGCGGGCGGTTGGACCGCCCGCGATAGTTGCTTATTTGACTTCGAATACTGCGCTGAGCGGCTTAGCGGCGCCAAGCTCCAGACCGCGAACACCGGGTGAGCAACTGCCGACGGTTAGGCGGAACATGCCGGGTTCCAGCATGGATAGGCCTTCGTCGTTGACCAGTTTCATCATCTCGGCAGTGACGGTAAAGTCCATGACTCGGCTTTGGCCAGGTTCGAGGTGCACGCGTTCAAAGCCAACCAGGTTGGCAATGGGAACTTCGACCGAAGCTTCGAGATCGGAGAGGTAGAACTGGACAACCTCATCAGCGGCGACGGCACCCTTGTTGGTGAGGGTGAAGCTGGCGCTGATGTTGCTGCGGGCGCGGATGCTGTTGGCCGAGAGGGTTAAGTTAGAATACTCAAACTTCGTATAGCTGAGACCAAAGCCGAAGGGGTAGAGTGGCTCGGCGGTGGAATAGCGATAGGTGCGCCCGGTCATGCGGTAATCTTCAAAGGGCGGCAGTTGGTCGATGGATTTGGGGAAGGTGAGGGGCAGTTTGCCCGAGGGGATGGCCTTACCAAAGAGCACGTCGGCGACCGCGCGGCCTCCTTCTTGCCCGGGGTACCAAACGTAAACCACGGCTTCGACCATGTCGGCCAATTCGCCCAGGACGATGGGGCTGCCACCAGTGACGACCAGGACAACCTTAGCCCCGCCGACAATAATCTTTTTGATGTACTCGGCCTGCGCCGCAGGCAGGTCGATACTGAGGCGGTCGCCGTTTTGATCGGAGAGAATGGCGTCGCCTTCCTCGCCTTCCATGAGCGGGGAGAAACCCACGCACGCGATGGTGACATCGGAAGAAGCGGCTTCGTAAACGGACCAATCCATGGGAGCCTTGTTGGGTTGGTTGAGCATGCAGCCCTGGCGGTACTCGAGTTTCACGCCTTCGGGCACGGCTCCTATGATGCCTTCCAGGATGCTGGTGAGTTCGGTGTTCATGCCGTAGTAGTTGCCCAGGAGCACTTCCAGGCTGGTGGCGCTGGGGCCAACTACCAGAGCGGTTCGCAGGTCTTTTTTCAGGGGCAGGATGTTGTTCTTGTTCTTTAGGAGAACTACAGATTTGACAGCCGCTTCGTAGGCGAGGTCTTTGTGAGCCTGGCAGCCGACTACATCCATTGTGATGGAACTGTAGGGCACCAATTCCTGAGGGTCGAACATGCCCAGCTTGAAGCGGGTGGTCAGGGTGCGGGCCAGGGAAACATCGACATCGGCCTCAGTGACCAAACCGCGGTCGATCGCTTCCTGAAGATGTTCAAAGTAGGCGTGATCGCAACCCAGATCGCAACCGCTTTTGAGTGCCAGGGCGCAGGTTTCGGCGGCATCGGCGGTAATCTTGTGATTCTGATGGATATCGGTGAGCGCGCCGCAGTCTGAGACATAGTGACCTTCGAAGCCCCACTTACCGCGCAGTGTCTCACCCATGAGCATTTCACTGGCGCAGCAGGCTTCATCGTTGGTGCGGTTGTAAGCACCCATGACGGCTTCGACTTTGGCTTCCTGAACCAATTTCTTGAAGGCGGGCAGGTAGGTGGCGTTTAGATCGCGTTTGGAGACGACCGCATTGAAGGTGTGCCGGTCGCGCTCAGGGCCGGAATGGACGGCGTAGTGCTTGGCGCAGGCGGCGGTTTTCATGTAGCGGGGATGATCACCCTGCAGGCCTTTGACAAAGGCCGAGCCCATTTCGCCGGTGAGATAGGGGTCTTCGCCCCAGGTTTCTTGCCCACGCCCCCAGCGAGGATCGCGGAAGATGTTGACATTTGGCGACCAGAAGGTGATGCCCTGATAGATGAGGTTCTTGCCGTTTTTCCGCAGCGCTTCATGATATTTTGCGCGGCCTTCGTCGCTGATGGCATTGGAGACGCGCTTGATGAGGTCCCTGTCCCAGGTGGCGGCCATGCCAATGGCCTGGGGAAAAACCGTGGCGCGACCGTTGCGGGCCACGCCGTGAAGCGCTTCACTCCAGAAGTCGTAAGCAGGGATGCCCAGCCGGGGAATGGCGGAGCAGCCATTGCGCATCTG
>JAFGLU010000131.1 GCA_016927865.1 Anaerolineaceae bacterium | reverse complement strand
TCGCCGGGCTGCCGTTGATCCTTTACGGGAAAATGCCAGGGCAAGAGGACGGCAACGTGACCTATGTGGTGGAGACGGGCGCAGGGGTGTGGGCCCCCGAACCGGACGAGATGGTTGCGGTGGTGCGCCGTTGGTTGGGTGATCCAGCCAGCCGCGAAAAAGCCGCCCAGATTTGCTTGAACCTGGCTCGCCCGACCGCCTCAAGAGAAATTGCCCGTTTGCTGGCCAGGCAGGCCGGCGTGAGCTGACCGCACAGCCTATCGCCTTCAGGTATAATTCAATCATGCCCATTCTCGCCCCCCATTCGCTCGAATTTACCAGCCGCGGCCCCGATCAAACTCGCCGCCTGGGCACGCGCCTGGGCGCGATGCTTGAGCCGGGCATGTTACTGTGCCTGTCGGGTGACCTGGGCAGTGGCAAGACCACCCTGGTGCAGGGCGTGGCCCAGGGGTGGGGGTCGTTGGATGCGGTCTCGAGCCCGACCTTTGTGCTGGTCAACGCTTACCGCCGCCTGGACGGGCAAACGCTGCACCATTTGGACGCCTACCGCCTGCGGGATGCGTTGGATGCCGAAGACCTGGACTTGATCACCCTGCTGGAAACCGGCACGCTGGTGGTAGAGTGGCCCGAGCGCATTCTGGCCAGCCTGCCGCATGAGCGCTTGTGGGTAGATATGGTCTGGCTGGCAGACGAGCAGCGCGGCATGACCTTAAGCGCACAGGGCGCGCGCTATGAGCGTTTGTTGACCGATTTTCGTCGTCAGGTTTTTGGAGGATAAGCGATGCTGCTGGCCGTGGACACCTCGACACAATGGAGCAGTTTGGCGCTGTATGACGGCGCGCAGGTTTTGGGTGAAATGGGCTGGCGCACGCAGAATCACCACACCGTGGAGTTGGCCCCGGCAGTAGAGCGCTTGTTCAAGCAGTGCGGAGCGGCCTTCTCAGAGCTGGATTGCCTGGGCGTGGCCACTGGGCCGGGATCGTTCACCAGCCTGCGCATCGGCCTGTCCTTCGTCAAGGGCATCGCGCTCACCCTGCGCATCCCGGTGGTGGGCATCCCCACCCTGGACGCTCTGGCGGCGGCGCAACCCGCGCAGGATTTGCCCCTGGCGGCGGTTCTGCAGGCCGGGCGCGGACGGTTGGCGCTGGTATGGTACAAGGCCGTCAAAGGCCGCTGGCATTCTCAGGGCGAGCCGCAGGTGACCAACGCCGAAGCGCTGGTTGAATCGATTGAAAATCCTACCCTGGTGTGCGGCGAACTGAGTGCTGCTGAGCGGCAGTTGTTTGGGCGCAAGCGCAAAATCGCCCACCTGGTATCTCCGGCGGCGGGGTGCAGAAGGGCTTCCTTCCTGGCTGAGCTGGCCTGGGAGCGGTGGAAAGCTGGCAAAACCGACGAGGTGGTGGGCCTGGCGCCGATCTATCTTCATGTGGCGGAGGCAATCCCTTCGTGATGCAGCCTTCTGCCGCTCCCGCCGTGCGCATCCGCCCGATGCGGCTGGAAGATGTGCCGCTTGTGCATGCCATCGACAGGCTGTGCTTCAGCCTGCCCTGGACAGAGCGCTCGTACATTTTTGAAATCACCGAGAATATCAACTCCTCGGCCTGGGTCGCGGAAGTGAGTACGCCGGAGGGGGGCTATGAAATCGCCGGGATGGTGGTTAACTGGATCATCCTCGACGAGGCTCATGTGGCGACCCTGGGCGTGCACCCCGACTTCCGCAGGCTGCGCATTGGGCAGCGCTTGCTGGCGCACAGCCTGATCGAAGCCTGGAAGCGCGGCGCGCGCATAGCCTTCCTGGAAGTGCGGCGCGGAAACGTCAGCGCCCAAGCCCTCTATGAGCGCTTTGGGTTTGAGGTGGTGGGTGAGCGGCCGCGCTACTATAAAGATAACAATGAGGATGCTCTGCTGATGACCCTGGAGCGAATGCAGGTGGATAAGTTGAAGGCGCTGGAAACAACGTCGCGGGTCTCGGCCCCGCAATCTTACTCTGGGGAGCGCTAAAGGATGGACGCAAAACAGATTCTTCACGAAATTGCCGGCCAGGCGGCTGTTTGCACGCGCTGCGAGTTACACTTCTCGCGCAAAAAAGCCGTGCCCGGCGAAGGCCCCGCCACAGCGGAAATTATGCTAATTGGTGAAGGCCCCGGCTTCTACGAAAACGAGCAAGGCCGTCCTTTTGTAGGCGCGGCGGGAAAATATTTGGATGAACTGCTGGAAAAAGGCGGCTTGAAGCGGAGCGATGTGTTCATTACCAACGTGGTCAAGTGCCGCCCGCCCTCCAACCGCGACCCGCAGCCCGACGAGCTGGCTGCCTGCGCGGGTTTTCTGGATCGGCAGATTGAGGCCATTGACCCGCGCATCATTATCACCCTGGGGCGCTACTCGATGGCCAAATTCATCCCCAACGTGAAAATCAGCGAGGTGCATGGGCAGCCCTTCTGGCACCGCGGGCGAATGATTGTGCCCATGTTCCACCCAGCAGCGGCTCTGCACCAGCCCTCGTTGAAGACTGGTGTGGAGCGTGACTTTGCCCGCCTGGGCGAATTGATCCAGCAAGCGCGCCAGTCCGTCAGGGCAGGAGCCCAGAAAGCCGAAGCTGTTGCGTCTGAGCAGGAAGATGGATCTGAAACCGACCAGCCCACGCAATTAAGCTTATTCTAGGAAAAAACAGAAGCGGGTGTACAATCTGCTTCGAGAAATTTTTTCAATAGGGGTTAACCAATGACTGAAATTAAAGATCAACTGATTGCCCGCTTGCGGGATAAAAGCGCCACCATCGCCATTTTGGGCCTGGGTTATGTCGGCTTGCCGCTGGCTGTGGTTTTCGGCGAAGCCGGCTACAAAGTGATCGGCATCGACCCGATTGCCGAGAAAGTGGAGGCCATCAATCGCGGGGAGAGCTACGTTCTGGACATCTCTTCGGCGCAGGTGGCGGCCCTGGTGAAGGCTGGCAAACTTTCGGCGACCACCGACTTTGCCGCCTGCCTGAAAGCTGACGCGGTTAGCATTTGCGTGCCCACGCCGCTGCGCAAGACTGGCGACCCCGATCTGTCCTTTATTGTCTCGGCCACCGAAGGTCTGGCCCCTTACGTCCATTCGGGAATGGTGGTGGTGCTTGAGTCCAGCACCTATCCGGGCACGACCCGCGAGATGGTGCTGCCACGCCTGACCTCGGAAAGCGGCTTGAGGGTGGGCGAGGAAGTCTTCATCGCCTTCTCGCCGGAACGCGTGGATCCCGGGCGCACCGATTGGACCACCAAGAATACGCCCAAGGTCATTGGCGGTATCACCGCGGCCTGCTCCGAGGTGTCGGCGGCCTGGTACGAACAGGCCCTGGACACCGTGGTGCCGGTTTCCTCCACTGAGGCGGCCGAGATGGCCAAGCTGCTGGAGAACACCTTCCGCATGGTCAACATCACTATGGTCAACGAGCTGGCCATCATGTGCGACCGCCTGGGCGTGGACGTATGGGAAGTGATCGACGCGGCGGCCACCAAGCCCTTTGGCTTCATGAAGTTCACCCCCGGTCCGGGCATCGGCGGGCACTGTATCCCCATTGACCCGCTGTATCTGTCCTGGAAGCTCAAATCGTTGAATTACACCGCCCGCTTCATCGAGCTGGCCTCGGAGATCAACTCCAACATGCCGCGCTTTGCCGTGGGCAAAGTGCAGGATGCGCTCAATGACCACGGCAAAGCCCTCAAGGGCAGCCGGGTATTGGTGCTGGGCGTGGCCTACAAGCCCGATATCGACGACATGCGCGAGTCGCCGGCTTTGGACGTGATTCACTTGATGCAGCAGAAGGGCGGCGATGTGCGCTACCACGATCCCTACGTGGCCTCCTTCCGCCATGATAGCTGGGGTCTTGAATCGGTCACCGATTTGATGGCCGAGGTGCGCGCCGCCGATGTGGTGGTAATTGTCACCAATCATAAAGCATACGATTTCGCCGCTATTGTGAATGAGGCCGCCCTGGTGGTGGACATGCGCAATGCCACCGGAAAATTGGGCAAGAACAACCCGAAAGTGGTCAAACTCTAATGGCTAATTACCTCGTCACCGGCGCGGCCGGTTTCATCGCTTCGCGCGTCAGCGAAATGCTGGTGGCGCAGGGCCACACCGTCACCGGGTTGGACAACCTCTGCGACGCCTATGACGTGCGCCTCAAGCAATACCGCCTGGAGCGTCTGAAAAAGATGGATGGTTTCACCTTCCACGAAATGGATGTGTGTGACCGGCCCGGCCTGGAGCGTTTGTTTGAATCCGGCCTGCGCTACGACGCCATCTTCAACCTGGCGGCCCGCGCCGGGGTGCGCGCTTCGGTGGAAAACCCGTGGATTTTCGTCGATACCAACACGACCGGCACACTCAACCTGCTGGAAGCCTGTCGCCGTTATGAGATCCCCAAGTTCATCTTAGCCTCCACCTCCAGCATCTACGGCAATGACGCGCCTCTGCCCACCCCCGAAACGGCCAACAGCGACCGGGTTTTGCAGCCTTACGCCGCCAGCAAGAAGGGCGCCGAGGCCATGTGCCATTCGTACCACTTCCTTTATGGCATCGACGTGACCGTGTTCCGCTACTTCACTGTTTACGGCCCG
Source organism: Anaerolineaceae bacterium (assembly GCA_016927865.1). Taxonomy (GTDB): domain Bacteria; phylum Chloroflexota; class Anaerolineae; order Anaerolineales; family Anaerolineaceae; genus Anaerolinea. The sequence continues at coordinate 39,773 of JAFGLU010000131.1, read as the reverse complement.
GCCGGGCGGCCCGACATGGTCATGTTCCGCTTCACCCAGTGGATCAAAGAAGGCCTTCCCGTGCATTTGAACGGCGACGGCAACCAGTCCCGTGGCTTCACCTACCTGGACGACATCGCCCGCGGTACCATTCTGGGCCTCAAGCGTGTGGGGTATGAGATCATCAATCTGGGCGGGCACGAGGTCATCACCATGAACGAGATGATCGGGCGGCTGGAAGCCCTGCTGGGCGAGCGCGCCGAGGTGGTGCATCACACGGCCCACAAGGCCGACATGCTGGCCAACCAGGCCGATGTGAGTAAGGCCCGTCGACTCTTGGGCTGGGAAGCCCAGGTGGGTCTGGATGAAGGGATGCGCCGCCTGGTCGAATGGTACCTGGCCGAGCGCGACTGGGCCAGCCAGATCGTCACCGCATGAGTTCCTTCTCCACCCGCCTGCGAAGCTGGACGCAAGACCTCCTGCTGAGGCGGGTGGTGCGCAATTCCTCCTCCTTGTTTATTGGACAGGTGGTGGCGGCGGTGATGAATATCGTCACCGCCAACCTGCTGGGGGCGGGGCAATTCGGCGCGCTGGGCATCCTCACCGGCTTCGTCACTGACATCAACCGCTTGCTTTCCTTTCGCATGAGCGAGGCGGTGGTGCGTTATTTTGGCGAGGCCCTGGAACGGGGCGATAAACGCCGCGCGGGGGCAGTGGTCAAGGCGGCCGCGCTGGCCGAAAGCGGCGCCAGCCTGCTGGCTTTTGGCGTGCTGGCCTTGCTGGCGCCCCTGGCTGCCCGCTTTCTGACCCGCGACGTTGCCCTGGCACCCCTGTACCTGCTCTACGGGGTGACCATCCTGGCGCACCTGGTGACCGAGACCGCTACGGGGGTACTGCAGGTCACTGGGCACTTCCGCTCTCAAGGCGTGATCAACCTGGTGCAGAGCCTGCTGGTGGCAGGGCTGTTGGTTGGTATTGCCTTGAGCGGTGGTGGGTTGCTTGAAATCCTCATGGCTTACCTGATCGGTAAGGCTATTCTGGGCATCGGCCCGCTGGCGGTGGCGCTGTATTGGCTGCCGCGCACCCTGGGGGCGGATTGGTGGCGCGCGCCGCTCAGCCTGCTGCCGGATTGGCGCGGCATGGTTCGCTTTGCTTTCAGCACCAACGTCAGCGGCACGATCAACCTGGTGGCCCGTGACAGCGAGGTGCCCTTCGTGGGTTTCTTCTTCGGCAACGAGATCGCCGGATATTACAAGGTGGCCCTGGCGGTCATTCAACTCATCATTATGCCCATCAACCCCTTCATCAGCACCACCTACCCCGAACTAACCCGCGCCTACACCGCCCGCCAGTGGGAGCGTCTGCGCAGTCTGCTGCGCCGGGTGACGCTCATCGCCGCTGCCTGGACGGGCGCAGTGGTGGTGGGGCTGCTGCTGTTGGGCAAGCAGGTCTTGTTTGGCGACTGGCTGATCTTTGGGCGGGTGTTCAACGTCTACGACGCCTCCTATCTGCCCGCTTTTCCCATCCTACTCGTCTTGCTCATTGGCTACGGCGTGGCCAACATTTTGTTCTGGAACCGCTCGCTGCTTTTGGCGCAGGGCCAGACCAGCTTTGCACTGTGGGTCAGCTTTATTGCAATGGTCGCCAAGGTGGCGGCTTGCTTCTTGATTCTGCCCGCGGCGGGCTACCTGGCCCAGGCTGGGTTGTTGAGCGCGTATTTCATCGTCACCGTGGGGTTGATGACCTGGCGTGGTTTGGCCGGGCTGCGGCGCGCCGAGCAGGTACAATAGGCGTATGCGTATTGCCGTGATCTCCACTGCCTTGGTGCCTTCCGGGAACGCCAACAGCATCCAGGCCCTCAAGGTTTGCCAGGCCTTGCGACAGTTGGGCCACGAGGTGCTGTGCCTGGTGGGCGGCGAGCAGGCTTCGGCCTGGGAAGCGCTGGCCGAGCCTTACGGACTGCACACGCGCTTTGAAATCGAATGGGTGCCGTGGGACCCGGCCTGGAAGCGCTACGATTTCGCCTGGAAAGCCGTGCGCCGCGCCGTTTCTTGGAAGGCCGATTTGGTATACACCTGGGCTTCCCATGCGGCGGTTATTGCCTTATTGCGCAAGAAACCCGTGCTGTTGGAAGCGCATGATCTTCCGGTGGGCACGCTGGGGCCGCTGTGGATGCGCGCCTTTTTGCGCCTGCCGGGACGCAAGGTGCTGGCGCCCATCACCCAGGCCCTGCGGCTGGCTCTGGAAGAGCGCTTCCCGCCGCCGCTGCCACCCGAGCAGGTAGTCGTGCTGCCCAGCGGCGTGGACCGCGAGCGCTATGTCGACTTGCCCGCTCCCCAAGCAGCCCGCGCCCAACTGGGCCTGCCTGAAGGGCTGACGGTGGGCTGCTTTGGGCATCTGTATGCCGGGCGCGGCGGAGACCTGTTCCTGGCGCTGGCCGAGCACTTTCCGGCGGTGCGCTTCCTGTGGGTGGGTGGGCGGCCCGAAGATGTGCGGGCTTACCGCGAGTGGGGCGCCGAAGCTGGGCTGGCCAACGTGACCTTCACCGGGTTTATTCCCAACGCCCGCCTGGCCCTCTATCAGGCCGCGGCGGATATTCTGCTCATGCCGTACGAGCGGCGCATCGCGGTGGCGGGCGGCGGCAACACAGCCGCCTATTGCAGCCCCATGAAGCTGTTTGAATACCTGGCGGCGGGCCGCGCCATCTTGAGTAGCGACCTGCCCGTTTTCCACGAGGTGCTGAATGAACGCAACGCCGCCTTTGCGCAGCCCGAGGATGTCGAGTCTTGGGCCGCGGTCCTGCAGCGCCTGATCGACGACCCGGCCTACCGCCAATCGCTGGCCGAGCAGGCCGCCCTGGCCGGGCAGCGCTACGACCTGTTGGAGCGTGAGCGCAATGCGCTGGCACCATTCTTGTCTGGAGGTTGACATCATGCGTCGAGACATCCTGGCCTGGATCATTCCTGCTCTCTTCATTGCCCTGGCTCTGGCCTTGCTCTCGCCGGGGGCCTCGGGTATCTCGCTGGCCGGTTTTGGCCTGCTCCTGCTGCTCTCAGCCGTCAGTCTGTATTCGGCCTGGCGTTGGGGCGGCGGCGGGCGCGGACTGGCCGTCATGATCGCGCTGGCCTTCTTGCTGCGCCTGGGCCTGGGTGTATTCTTCACCCTGGCGCTGCCCGCCTGGGGCTATCCCGAGCCCGCCCAGCAAGCCGGTTACTTGTTCCCCGACGCCTGGCGCCGCGACGTGGAAGCCTTTCAGGTGGCTCAATCGGGGACCTCGTTGTTCTTTAACGCCGAGTTGCAATTTGGCTCCGATCAATACGGCGGCCTGGGGCTGCTTTCAGCGACCATTTACCGCTTCTTAAGCCCAGATGCGCATCGCCAAATGCTCCTACTCATCCCTGGCGCTTTGATCTTTGCCCTGGGCGTGCCTTTCCTACGCCGGGCGTTGACTCTGGGCTGGAACGCAAAGCTGGCCGGACTGGCCGTGTGGATCTATATTCTCTACCCCGAAGGCTTGTTCTTCACTGCTTCGCAAATGCGCGAGCCCTACCTGATTGGCCTGAGTGCGGTGGCTTTTTGGGCCGTGCTGGGCTGGCGTGAGGAACGCCGCGGGGCCATCCTGGCCGGGCTGCTCTCGGTAGGTGGCATGGCACTCATCTCTTACCGCGCCGCGTTGTTCATCGCTGGGTCGCTGGCTCTGTTGTTCTGGATCGAGTACATTCTGGGTAAGCGCTGGGGCAGCCTGGGCTGGATCGGCCTGGCCGCGGGTGCGCTGGCGGTGGTTGCTTTCACCTGGTACTGGTTCCGCGAGGTGGCTGGCTGGGATATGCTGGTTACCATGCGCCAATCGGGGATGCTGGCCTCGGTGCTAAAGAATCTGCCTGATGTGTTACACGTTCCTTTCATCGTTGCCTACGGCTTGCTCCAGCCAGTACTGCCGGCTACCATTGCTGATCCATCGATCCCCCTGTGGCACAACGTAGCGGTGCTGCGCGCGCTGGGCTGGTATGTGCTGTTACCGCTGCTGGTTTATGCAGCGCTGACCGTCTGGCGCTGCGCCGACCTGGCTGAGCGCAAGCGCATGATCTGGGCTTTGCTGCTGACGGTGGTATGGGTGGTTGTGGCTTCGGCGCGCGCCGGGGGCGACATGACCGACAACCCGCGCTACCGCACCATCTTCCTGGTGTGGCTGGCGCTGCTGGCGGCCTGGGCCGTGCAGCGAGCCATCTCCGCCCGCGACCCGTGGCTGTTGCGCTGGCTGCTGGTGGAAGCGGTCTTCCTGGGCTTTTTCACCCAGTGGTACCTGGTGCGCTATGCCGGGAGCAGCGACAAGCTGCCTTTCTTCACCATGGTAGGCTGGATTGTTGCCCTCAGCGCGTTGATCCTCGCCGGCGGCTGGGTCTGGGATCGCTATCGGCGCAAAAAGCTTCGCTAGATCAAGATCTACCCGAAGACGTGACAGGTTTTCCGAAACCTGTCACGTCTTCTTTCGGCTTCCACCTTTGTACTATAATTGATCTTGCGGCATCACTTTGCCGGAGAGGATACCCAATGACCGTTCAAATTACTATTCTTGGGTTGGGACAGGTAGGCGCATCTATTGGATTGGCACTGGCGAAGGCCAAAGACCAGGTGACCCGCGTGGGTAGTGACCGCGAGCCGGAAGTGTCGAAACAGGCGCAGAAAATGGGTGCGGTCGACAAAGTGGTTTTCAACCTGCCCGCAGCCGTAGAGGCGGCGGATGTAGTTGTGTTGGCCGTGCCGCAGGAGGAGGTCTACGCTACCCTAAAGGCCATCGCCGCCGATTTGAAACCCGGCGTGGTGGTGATCGATACATCGCCCGCTGCGAGCCAATCGACCGTCTGGGCCGCAGAACTGTTCCCCGATACCGATCGCTATTTTGTGACCGCCACGCCAACCGTGGCGGCTGCGCACTTGTTGGACAGTGAGCAGGGGCTTTCGGCAGCGCGCGCCGATACCTTTCAGGGCAGCCTGATCTTCATCACCAGCCCGGTGGGCACCGATGAAAGCGCTATTACCCTGGCCGAGAACTTCATCCACCTTCTGGGCGCCACGCCCATGATCTCTGACCCCCTGGAAGTGGACGGGCTCATCTCGGCGGTGAAACTGCTGCCCGAACTGCTGGCCGCAGGGCTGGTGAACGCTTCGCTCGATCAACCGGGTTGGGCTGAGGCGCGCAAGGTGGCGGGCAAGCCCTTTGCGCTGGCTGCCCAGACCCTGGACGAGACCGGCGGTGCTCGCTCACTGGCCCAGTCTCTGGTGGCCAACCGCGAGAACATGCTGCGCCTGCTGGACGCGCTGACCGGCGAACTCAGAGACCTGCGCGCCGAACTGGATCAAAGCAATGCTGCCGCGCTGGAGGCGCGTCTGGAAAAGGCTTACAAAGGTCAGCAGACCTGGCGCGGCCAGCGGTTGAAGGGGGACTGGGCTGTGACACAAAAATCCCCGGCCTTGCCTTCCGCGGGAGATGTGTTCGGGCGCTTGATTGGCCTTCGCCCACGCAACAAGGACGAAAAGAAGTAGGGGTGATGGCCTGTTACTGTTATATCCTGGAGTGCGCCGACGGCACCTATTACACCGGCTGGACCACCGATCCCAAACGCCGGGAGCGGCAGCACAATCGCGGGCGCGGCGCGCGCTATACGCGCATGCGCTGCCCGGTGCGGCTGGTTTACGTTGAGGAGCAGCCCGACCGGACGTCCGCCATGCGCCGCGAGCGGCGGTTGAAGATGCTCAAGCATGATCAAAAACGGGCTCTGGCCCTTTCCTACCAACCCCCATCCGAATGAAAGGAACCGACAATGGCTGACCGACCTACTTACCCCATCGACATTGCGGGTGTACACCGCGAACTGCGCCTTTTTGAAATCAAGCCCGGCCTGCGCATCGCCATCCTGAACATCCTGGGCGACACCGAACTGGTGACGGCCTGCTCGAAGGCGCTGGCCCAAAAGCTGGCCAAAATCGAGTTTGACATCTTGGTGACCGCCGAAGCCAAGAGCATTCCCCTGGCCCACGGTCTGTCCTATGAGATGAACAAGCCGTATGTGATTTTGCGCAAGGCCTACAAGCCCTACATGGGCGATGCGCTGCGCGCCGAGACCTTGTCCATCACTACCGGACAGCCGCAGACCCTGTTCCTGGATGAGAAGGACCGCGAGTTGATGCAGGGCAAGAAGGTGGTCATTCTGGATGACGTCATTAGCACCGGTTCGACCCTACAGGGTATGCGCATGCTGCTGGATAAAGCCGGGGCGGAGGTGGTGGCGGAAGCCGCCATTTTGACCGAGGGCGAGCGCGCCAAGTGGGCCGAGATCGTCTCGCTGGGGCACATTCCGGTGTTTACGGATTAAATTAAATACCTCGCCAGGGGTGGAAGAGTCTGAATTTTCTTCATCTCTGAGTAGCTTAACGAAAATCTCCTCGCTTAAATTGTTGATCGCCGGGGACGCCGACCCCGGCGATCAATTTAAAGGAGGAGAAGAAGAGAAGTCGCCCTTGCATATATATTACCAATAAATAACCGGGTGTACTTGACGGGAAACCTACGCTTACCCTACGATTCCCCTACGTTTTGTCCAATTAAGCCCTTGAAATGAAAGTGCGCGTAGGGCGAAAAAGCACCCACACGCACTTTTATTTTAAGTTTATGCGTAACTGCTCAGCCGCAGGGGTTACTTTCGGCGAATCGCGGGCTTCGCCTGCCAAATAAAAGTAATGCGAGTTTTGAAATCGCGGAGCGATTTCAAAACTCGCAAAAACCTCTTTCCGCTCCCAAAGGGAGCGATTCGAATCTAGAAGCCCAGTAAACCTGAGTAGTTGCGTTTCTTCTACCGCTAGCTGAAAAGTTACTCCAATTAGAAGCGAATCCAGGGCCTTGAAACCGGGCTAAAGGGCCAGGGAATTGATAGCAGCATGACCAGCAGCGCCAGGCCAAACCAGATGGCGGCCCGGCGATGCTTGAGTAGATCGGTGGAGGCTTTTTTACTCAAAGCCCGCCCCACGTGCGCCAGGACGACCGCGATGACCATCATCAGGATGTGCTCGACGGCGAAAAAGCGCAGTTGTGTGTTGCTCATGGCGCCGCCGAAGTCTTGGAAGGCGGTTTGCAGGATGGGGCTGATAACATAAAGGATCAGGCCAATCAAGAGTTGCAGGTCCATCAGAGAGGTGAAAGCCAGCCCGATTTTGTTGTCGAGGGCGGTGAAGGCTTTTTTGCCAAACCAGCCCGAGAACGCGCGCACTACCGCTGCTACAACTGCGATGACCACCAGCCAGCGCACGATGGAATGGACTGGGAGCAAGATTGAATACAGCATGGATGAAACTCCTTTGTTAATGTGTGTGAATACCAAAGGGAGTCTATCAAAAAGCATTTCCAGAATCAAGCAAAATCACCCAAAAAGTAACCTTTTCTACATAGTCTCATCCAATAAGCACAACCGATAATCACCGTCCGCGGACGGATTGGACCGAAGGAATTTTTGAGGAGATAAACAATGAACAAATGGATCAATGAATCGAACATCGATCGCGGGATTCGCGTGGTGTTGGGCGTGGTGCTGTTGGCCTTGAGCCTGGGCGGCATGGTCACCGGTGGGCTGGGCGTGCTGTTCACGGTGTTGGGCGCAATAGCCTTGCTGACCGGCGTTCTTGGCATTTGCCCGCTGTACATGCTGTTCAAGTTCCGCACCAATAAGGCTTAATGTGACGGATAAGGTGAACACCAAAGAGCAGCTTCTGGAAAAGCTGAAAGACAGCCCGCGCCCGGTGATTGTGGAACTATGGGCGCCGTGGTGCGGACCCTGCCGGGTGATGGCTCCCAGCCTGGAGAAGGCCTCTCACGAGTACGAGGGCAAGGTGGACCTGCTGCGCATCAACTCAGACGAATCCCCGGCATTGACCCAGGCCCTGGGCGTGATGGGCATCCCTACCCTGATCGGCTTCTACCAGGGGAAAGAGATCTTCCGCAAGACGGGCGCACAGTCACTGCCGGGGCTGCAAGCTTTGTTTGCTGCTGCGCTGTCAGGCGAGCCGGCTCGCTCTTCACTCTCCACCTGGGAGCGTGTTCTGCGCCTGGGCATGGGCGCGGTGATCATTGCGCTGGCCTTGATCAATGGCTCCACCTGGTGGTTAATCGCAGCGGGCGCCGGGGTCATGTTCACGGCGGTTTATGACCGCTGCCCCATCTATAATGCCATTGCTCCGCGCATCAAGACCCTTTTAAAAATGGATCGTTAGGAATTGGTGTGAAGAATTCCGAATATTGGGATGTGAGCGCGGCTTTGCCGCGCTCACATCCCAATATTCGGAACCTAAACACGAAATTCATTCTTGACAATTTCTCCTGAGCGAGTACAATGCAAACCATTCTGAAAGGATTTTGCCCCATGCTTCGTTCCGCGAATAGTTGGTTTTTTGGCTTTTATTTTTACGGCTCCCGAATACCGGTTGCCGGCGGCGGCGCTTAAGGGCGAAGAGAGAAACACTCGTACCCAGACTGCGGAAGCCAAAGGCTCCGCAGTTTTTTATTTTTCAAGAGGAGAATAGTATGCTCATCGTTATGCGTGGAGACGCCAGCCAGCAAGAAATTACCGGGGTGGTCAGCCGGATCGAAGAATGTGGTTTGAACGCGCACCTGATTGAGGGTCGCGAGCGAGTCATCATCGGTGCCGTGGGCGAGGCTCGCCCGGTGGGGCATGACATTTTTAGGATCATGCCCGGCGTGGAGCAGGTCATGGCTATTTCCCGGCCCTATAAGCTGGCTTCACGGGAATTCTGCCCCGAAAACAGCCAGTTTCCCGTGGGCGGCTTGACGGTGGGCTCAAATGAAATTGTCATCATGGCAGGGCCCTGCTCGGTGGAAAGCCGCAGCCAGCTGCTCGAGGTGGCCCAGGCGGTGAAGGAAGCCGGGGCCAACGTGCTGCGCGGCGGAGCCTTCAAGCCGCGTACCTCGCCATACGCTTTCCAGGGCATGGGTGAGGCCGGGCTGGAGCTGTTGGCCGAGGCTCGAGAAATCACCGGGCTGCCAGTGGTCACCGAGGTCATGTCACCCGAGCAAACGCCTCTGGTGGCCAAATACTGCGACATTCTGCAAATCGGCGCGCGCAACATGCAGAACTTCGCCCTGCTCCACGCGGCGGGGGCCAGCCAGCGCCCGGTGCTGCTCAAACGCGGTATGAGCGCCACCATCGAAGAGCTACTCATGGCGGCAGAATACATCCTTTCGCATGGCAACCGCCGGGTCATGCTGTGCGAGCGCGGCATTCGCACCTACGAAACCGCCACCCGCAACACCACCGACATCAACGCCATCCCGGTGCTCAAGGCGCACAGCCACCTGCCGGTGTTCCTGGACCCCAGCCACAGCACGGGCAACTGGCAGTACGTGGCGGCGGTGGCTCGGGCTGGAATCGCCGCTGGAGCGGACGGGCTGATCATCGAGGTGCATGCCAACCCGGACCAGGCCCTTTCTGATGGCGCCCAGAGCCTCAAGCCGGAGCGTTTCGCCGAGATGGTGTCCCAGGTGCGCATGATCGCCGCGGCGATGGGGCGCAATTTGGCCGGGCAGGCCATGCCGGTGTTCCCGGCGGTACAGCAGGTTGCGTTGGATGCCCGGATGTGATAAAACAGCAGACATGACTGAACTTCAATGCGAAATGTGGCTGGTGCGCCACGGCGAAACTGAATGGAACCGTCAAGGCCTGTACCAGGGCCAGGTGGATATCCCGCTGAATGAGACAGGCATAGCCCAGGCGCGCAATACGGCAGAGCAGTTAGGTACGGCGGGCGTTGGCTTTGACGCGCTGTACGCTTCTCCGCTTTGCCGCGCCCGGCAGACTGCCGAAATCAGCGCGGAACGGTTGGGCATGGAAATTCGCTTTGACCCACGCTTGATGGAGATTCACCAGGGATCTTTCGAGGGCAAGAAATACGTTCATATCATGACGGACTTCCGCACTCTGCTCAAAAACCTTTCGCTCCCGGCAGTCCACCGGCGCGCGCCGGGCGGCGAATCGGTAGCTGAAGTGGCGGCGCGTATGGCTGAAGCCGCCGCCGATATTGCCCGCGCTCACCCCGGCGGGCGGGTGCTCATCTTTGCGCACGGGCTGGCCCTGGCAACCTTGCTTTGCCAGGCGCGAGGCCTGCCGCTTGAGAACGTGTACCGGCACATCCAGGAGAACGCCGAAGTGGCAGTGATTCAATTTGCTCCTCTCCTGGTGTAAGGGCGAGGCGGAATCACGGTTGCAAATCGACCAACCTCTGGTAGCCTCCCCCCGATCCTTGCCTCAACAGACGCGGGTAAGAAACCCGCGCTACAAACCCAGTTTCCACCTTACAGGGTTGCCAAACTAGGTGTAGGGGTCGGGTTTCCCGACCCGCCGTTGACTAACCCAAATCCGGGCGTGGGGATCGCGCCCCTACCGATAGATATACAAAAACATCCCGAAAATTGTTTTCGGGATGTTTTTGTGATCGAAATGCTCTACCTGAATCTAGTGGTTTTCTAGAACTGGATGGGCAGCAGATAGGTAAAGATCAAGTAGGCCACGCCCAGGGCCAGCAGCGTGTTGAACACGGTCACCCCCAGGAACACCGCCACCGGGCGCCAGCCCATGGCCTTGAACTCTTTGATCGACAACTCCAGGCCCATGCACACAAAGGCGAAGGTGAAGGCCCAGTTCTTGATCGCATCAATGGCCGTACCCTTGCCGCCGTCAATCACACCCAGCGTGAACAGAATAGAAGCTGCCACAAAGCCCAATACAAACTTGGGTAAACGATCCCAAATCATGCGCGCGCTGGGTCTGGTCTTTTTCTCGGAATCGCGCCCGGCAAAAACCAGCGCCAGGATGAAAGCCACCACACCGATCAGCGCGTTTTGAGTTTGTTTGACAATAGAAGCAACCTGTTGGGCTGTCTCGCCGTAGATGGTGCCTGCTCCCACCACCGCCGCGGTGGTGTCGATGTTGCCGCCAAACCAGGCCCCCGCCACCGGCTCACTCAGGTTGAGCGCGCCCCCGATGATGGGCGTGAGAACCATCATCGGCAGAGCCACCAGGATCACCAGCGTGGTGACATAGGTGACCTGCTCTTTTTTGGCCGAAACCGACCCAGCCGCCGCGATGGCGGCTGAAACACCGCACACCGACAGCGCCATAGACATGACCGCGCGCATCTTATCTTCCAATTTGAGCTTGCCACTCAACCACCAACTGAAGAAAAACACGCTGGTAATCATAACGAGGGCTTGAACAATCGCCCCGGTGGCGGTGGTGGCTATCAATGCCAGATTGGTGCCTGCTCCCAGCAGGATCAGGCCGATCTTTAAGAAAAATTCAGTGTGAATGCCTGGACGAATGAAGTCGCGGATTTTAAACAGGCGCACGATCAGGTTACCCACCAGCCCGGCTAGCGCGCCCCACAAGGGGTATTCCAACACCTTGCCGGGAATGCCAAAGGGCAGCTTCGCGGCATAGACCTGCTTGGATACCCACCAGGCCAGAATGCTGAGCAGCAGAACAACGATCAGGCCGCTGACGACGCGCAGCCACTGAGGGGTGGAGGTTTTATTTTCCATGCTGCGCTCCTAGAACTTGATCATCAGGCCGTTTTCGCCCAGCAGGCCTACAGCCGCCAGGAGAATGATAAGAAAGGCTAGAATCGTCGCTTGCCAATCTTCGTTAAGAGAGAACTTTTTTTTCATGTCACAAATCCTTGACAGTTGAAACTAAATGTTTATCACATTATATATCTGTGTGGGGTCGATTCAACTACCTTGCAAAATTGTGATGTATCGAAGGGGGTCGCGAAAATGACAGAATGCGGCGCAAACGCGCCGCATTCTGTCATTTTCGCTGAATTTGTATCTTCCCTGTTTTCGGGGAAGAGGAATTTTTGTTACACCAATCCACGCAACTGCATGGCCTTGACCACACGGTCGATAGCCACCATGTATGCGGCGTCGCGCATGAAAACCTTCTCGCGCAGCGACATTTCCAGCACGCCGTGGAAGGCAACGGTCATCTTCGTATCCAGGCGGCGCAGAACTTCGTCTTTTTCCCAGTAATAATTCATGTCGTTCTGCACGCTCTCGAAGTAGGAGACCGTCACGCCGCCCGCATTGCACAAGAAGTCGGGAACCACAAAGACACCGCGCTGCTTCAACACCTCGTCGGCCTCGGGTGTGGTGGGACCGTTAGCGCCCTCCGCCACGATCTTGACCCGTTCGTGAATTAGTTTGACCGTGTCGGCGTTCACCTGCCCTTCCAGCGCTGCCGGAATGAGCACGTCGGCTTCTTTCTTGATCCACTCGCCGCCGTCCTCGATCTTGTACCCAGCTGCAATAGCTTTGGCTTTGTCAATCGAGCCATACTGGTCGGTGATGGTCATCAGGAAGCGCGGGTCGAGGCCGTCCGCTTTGAAGACGGTGTAGGAGGTGCGGTCTTCGCGGTCCCAATAGGACACGCACACCACCTTGCCACCCAACTGCTCGGTGAAGCCGATGGCCGCGTACTGGGCCACGTTGCCAAAGCCTTGAATGGCCGCAGTGGCCTTGCTCGAGTCCATGCCCAGGTGGCGCATGGCTTCACGCACGGTGTAGATCACGCCGAAACCGGTGGCCTCGGTGCGGCCCAGCGAACCGCCGCCGCCCACCGGCTTGCCGGTGATGACGCCGGGGGTATACTGCCCGACCAGCTTGGAATATTCATCCATCATCCAGCCCATCATCTGCGGGGTGGTGCCAACATCGGGGGCAGGGACGTCATTGCGCGGGCCGATGTTGCGCCACATCACGCCGATGTAGCCGCGCACCAGGCGCTCTTTTTCACTGGTCGAGAGGGTGGCCGGGTCGACAATCACGCCGCCCTTACCGCCGCCCAAGGGCAGATCGGCGACCGCGCATTTCCAGGTCATCCAGGTCGCCAGGGCGCGCACCGTGTCAACCGTTTCCGCCGGGTGGAAGCGGATGCCGCCCTTGTTGGGGCCGCGAGCGTCGTTGTGCTGGACGCGATATCCCTGGAAGACGCGGATCGAGCCGTCATCCATGCGCACGGGGATGCGGAAATGGAATTCCCGCATGGGCCAGCGCAGGATTTCTGCTACTTGTGGATCGAGCCGGAGCATTTCGGCAACTTTATCGAACTGCCGTTGCGCCATCTCAAAAGCGTTGGTTGTACCTGCCATTCAAAGTTCTCCTGTTAAACCAGAAAATCGGATGCGTTAAGCAAGCGGCGCAGAGATGATGGGCCCTCCGGGTATCGCCGTGGTAGGTTCCGCATTTAGGGGTGTATAGGCGGCCATGCCGCCTATACACCCCTAAATGCGGTCTTCTCCACGCCAACTCCTGGAGAAAAACATAATATGCGGACACGACGGATCGTGCCCGCATTCTGTTTGGTGCATTGTAAGTTTCGGAAACTCATCATTCCTCCGCTCACTTGCTCTATAAAGCTTGACGTCCATTCAAAAGAAAGGGGGTGAGATTCCTTTCCGAATTCGCGTCATGTTTAAGATAGCACGAACAGAGCAGGGTTACAAGGGAAGAAAATACACCCAACCTTTGCAGATTGTCATACAATTGACTGTGTATACTGGGGGTTTTCATCATTCTCTGGGGGCTTGGAAATCCCGCTCCAGGATGCTATACACCAGTTCATCGGCCCAGACGCCATTCAGGAAGATGGTCTCTCGCAGGTGGCCCTCGCGGGTCATGCCGATTTTTTCCATCACCCGGTGTGAAGCTGCGTTTTCGGCATGACAAAATGCCACCACGCGGTGGGCGTTGAGCTGTGTGAAGGCGTAGGCCAGCAAGGCGCGAGCGGCTTCGCTGGCGTAGCCCTTGCCCCACACCTGCGGGTGCAGCGTCCAGCCAATCTCCCATTCGCGGATGTTGGCCTGGTTCATTTTCAAACTCAGCCGCCCCCAGGCGCGTTCCTCGGGCGGAAGGGTGATGGCCAGCTTGAAGATGGTGCGCGGGGTTTCCCGTGCCCATTCCAGCGCGCCTTCCAGCCGGTAGCGGATTTGCTCGGCGGTCAACCCGCCGGGCTCATAGCGGCTCACCCGTGGGTCGCTGTCCATTTCCACCAGGGCGTCCAGGTCGTTCCAGCGAAACTCGCGGATTTTGAGACGGGGGGTGATTAATTCCATACGGGAGAGTATACCTGAATGGGGGCAATTCGTTTGTAGAGGCAATTCATGAATTGCCTCTACAAACGAATTGCCCTTATTATTCTATGGCGCCCCGTCGCGGCGGTAATTGCCCCGCCCTGTGCCCCACAGGATGCGTGCATTCTGCGTGCCCGGCAGGTCGTACACCACCACGCCGGAATGAGCGGTCATCAAGACCACCTCCAAATCGGCGTCCGTATCCACGTTGGCCAGGGTAGGCGCGCCCAGCGAGCCGTTCCAGTTGCCGTTGAAGGCCATGGGTAAATCCACTTCGTAGAGCGGCATACCGTAGACGTTCAGAATGTGCAGTTTTCCAGTTCGGTAAGTGGCTTTCTGCACCCAGGAGGTAAAAATCACCTCGGCCAGGCCGTCGTTTTCCAAATCCACGACCACCGGTTCGGAGGCAAAGCGCAGGAAGCCCTCGGCGGGCTTGTAGACCGAATAGGGCCAGGCGTGATGCTCGGTTTTATCCAGCCAGAAGACATGCATGCGCCCGTCGTAAGAAGCGAACAGGATTTCCTTCAAGCCGTCGCCGTCCAAATCGGCGGTGACGGGGTTGGGTTGGGCGCTTTCGATCAGGTTGTAATCCTGGCTGAGCGGCGCGCCCGTATCCACAGGGGTGCTGCGCCAGTCGTACCCGCCGCTGTTGAAGCGGCTGCGGTCGGCGTTGAAAATGTAGGGCCCATGATATACGTCCAGGTAGGGATCCTTGGAACAGTCGTGGACGTTGCCAACCGCCACCACCTCGCGCGTGCCGTCTCCGTTCATATCGGCGAGGGTGGCGGGGCCGTGGGCGAAGTTGGCACGGTAATTTTTGCTGCGCGGCAAGCTGGAACTACACTGTGAGCCGCCGGTGATTTCAAAGTTCCAGTCTTCCCATATGCCCACCTTGCCCCAGCCCTTGCCGCCGAAGATCGCATTGGCAGGAAGCTGCACCCCCGCCGGGGTGAAACCGTTGATGTAATGCACATCCGATGGCACGATCAGTTCCAGTTTTGCGTCGCCGCTCAGGTTGGCCACGGCGGCATTGGCGTTGAATACGCCCCAGGCGTAGCCGCTGTCGTTGCTCAGTTGCGGCCAACCTGCCCGCGTGCTGCCGTTATATTCGAGCACCCAGGTGCTGGTCTTACTGCCAATAGCCGCGGTGACCACCACCTCGAGGTTGCTGTTGTTGCCATCCAGGTCCGCCACCAGCAGCCCGCGCAGCTCGTTGGAAGATGGCTGTTTCGGCCAGCCCGCCTCAAAACGCCCGTTCAGGTTGTAGACCGACACCCAAGCGTTGCCGTGGGCGGTGGCTATTTCCAGCGCGCCGTCGCGGTCGATGTCGGCGAGCACCACCCCCGGCCAGGTGCGGCCCACGTTGCTGGTGTTGTCATAACTCTCGGATGTGTCATGCCCCGAGTGGGTGCGCCACTGTACGGCGCCGCTCTCGCCGTCCAGCGCCCAAATGGAATAGGCTGATGCAATGATTTCGGCTTGCGGGTCTCCGTCGATATTGGCCACCGCCGGCGAAGAATACCAGCCGGTTTCGCACCAGGAGTTGAAGCATCCGCCGCGCTGCCACTTGAGGGTGGGCGCGCCTGGCGCCCGGCGGATGATGGGCAGGTACACGAAGTTGTCGTAGACGGGATCATCAGCAGCCGCAGAGCTCACCGGCAGCAGGAGCAAGACAACGATCCAGGCCAGGATGGTTTGCAAGGTTCGATTCTCCATGGCTTTCCCTCAAATGAAAAGGGGCGACCCTCGCGGATAGCCCCATGTCGATTGAACGTCCCCCCTGAAATGATTATAGCGGAGTTTTTGGAAACCATTCCATAATTTTCTAATCCTTTCGCTTGATGATTCCCTCGCGCCAGGCCAGCACGGCGGCCTGAGTGCGGTCGGTAAGGTGCAGCTTGCTGAGGATGTTGCTGACGTGGCCTTTGATGGTCTTCTCGCTCAGCACCAGCCGCGCGGCGATGGTTGCGTTGGACAGGCCTTCGGCGATCAGGCGCAGCACTTCCATCTCGCGTTCGCTCAGTTCGGTGTAAAGATTTAGAGTGCTGGACCGCTCGCCGCGCATCTCTTGGATCAGGCGCGCAGCCACGCGCGGGTGCAGCACGGCTTCGCCCAGCGCCGCCGAACGGATGGCGTCCGCCAGGGCTTCGGGGGCAATGTCCTTGAGTAGATACGAGAGTGCGCCCGCTTTGATGGCCGGGAAAAGCTGCTCATCTTCATGGAAAGAGGTGAGCACCACCACCTGGCTGCGCGGGCTCACCCGGCGCACTCGCCAGGTGGCTTCCACGCCGTCCATCTCTGGCATGATCAGGTCCATCAGCACCACGTCGGGCACCAGTTCTTCGGCCAGGCGCACGGCTTCGGCTCCTGAGCCGGCTTCGCCCACCACATGCAAATCGGGCTGAGAATCGAGGTAGGCGCGCACCCCGCTGCGCACAATGGCGTGATCATCTACCAGCAGCACAGTAATCGTCATTTTGCCTCCTCAGCGGGCAGGCATGGCGCCACCGCTTCCAGGCGCGTACCGGCGCTGCCGCTTTCAATGTGCAGGCTGCCGCCCACCGCGTGCAGGCGTTCCTGCATGGATTGCAGCCCCAATCCGCGCTGGGGGTGCAAGGGGTCAAAGCCTTGCCCGTTATCGATGATCGTCAGGCGGGCGCGCCCGTTTTCGGCCACCAGGTCCAGGCTGGCGGCGTTGGCCCTGCTGTGCCGCGAGATATTGGAGAGCGCTTCCTGCGTCACGCGGAACAGGGCTTGCTCCACCTCCTCGGCCAGGGGCAAATCGCTTTGCGCTTCACAAGATGCGGTGATCTGATTCTGGCGGCTCCAATTGCGCACCAGGTCGTTTAACGCCTGGGATAGCTTTTGCTTTTCGAGCTGCACCGGCCGCAGGGTTTGGATCAGCCCGGTCAGCTCCTGTTGTGACTGGCGCGAGAGGGCCAGGGCGGCTTCCAGGCGGCTGCGAGCCTCAGCGGGGTTCTTCTCCCACAGGCTTTGTGCTGCCGCCAGGTTCATGCTGGTGGCGAACACTTGCTGTTTCACCGAGTCGTGCAGGTCGCGAGCCAGGCGGTTGCGCTCGTCCACGGCGGCCAGTTCCTGGCGGGTTTGCATCAGGGCTTGCAGTTCGCCTGCCATGTGGTTCAAATCCGCGGCTAGCAGCCCAATTTCGTCCTGGTTTTTATCATCGATGCGCACTGAAAAGTCGCCCAACCCCCAGGCCGCGGTGGCGCGGGTGGCTTTGTTCAGGCGCGAAACCAGCCCGCGGGCGGTGAGCACGCCGAAGATAATGCCAATGACCCCGGACATCAGGGTAAGAAAACCGGTGGTGGGGAGGACGGACATGACCGAATAACCCAACATCTGCATTAAGTTGGGGCGCGCCCAGATGAGCAGCACGCCACCCAGAATGCTACCATCCCGATCGAAGATGGGAGCCGCTGCCAGGGCGCGGTCATCGTCTCTTTGGTATAAGGTGGTATCCAGCGTGAGGAAGCTATCGCCTACTTGATGAGTCAGGAGAGTTTTTCTCACCATCTCCGCAGCTCCAGGTGCAATGGAATCACTGGCCGGCTGGCCGGCGAGCGCGTTGTTGTCCTGATTGGTGGTAAGGATGCTGCCATTCTGATCGAAAATGATCAACGCTGATTTATCAGATGCCGGAGAACTGAACGATTCGGTGACGGAGTTGTCTTCGGATACCACCAGGCTGATGGCCCGGTTGGCTAGAACGCGGTTGCTCCAGGCGCGCAAGGCTTCCAGGTCGGGTGGGCTTTCTCGCATAGCCGGGGCCAGTTCGGCGGCTGCCGCGGTCAGCGCGCGCGTGACGGTGGTGCTCATTTGCGCCGTGCTGAACAGCAACTGGAACGAAACAAACATCAACAGCATCAATAGGATGGTCAGTACGCCCACCGTGACCAGGGTGTAGGTGAGGGTCAATTTCCACTGTAAGCGGCGGAAGACACTCAGCGAGCGGGACAGCCAGCGCGGCATTGCCATAAATCAAGCGGCTCCTTTAGATAACGCGATCATCGACAGCTTGCCCTATCTGGCGGAAGTAGATTACGGCCAGCCACAAGAAGGCCAGGAAGAACAGTCCCGAGGCTGCCACGCTGCCGGCGGATAGGCCGCGGTAGAGCGCAGAGGTGGTATCCAGGCTGGATGCGGCGTAATACATCGTCAAGCCGCTGATTTGCATCGATTTCATCTCGAAGTACGCCATGTTTTGGATAGCAATCCCGCCGGAACCGATGACCCCTAACAGCCCGGCTAAAACCAGCATGACTCGTTGCGGCAGTTTGGCCACGCCAAAGAACATCAGCACGGGGTAGATCATGGTGAGGATTGTTCCCAGCAAATTGCCCCACAATCCAAGCATGGCCTGCCCCTCGTTGCCGCTGCGCGTGCTGAAAAAGGACATGGGCATAGACAACCCCAGGTAGGCCACTGCCACGAGAATGAACACAAACAACCCCAGCAGCGCCAGGCGGGGGTGGGGCGCGGGCAGGTTCTTGCGCTCGGTCATCACCAAAATGACCGCTACCAGGATGAGCAGCAGGCTAATGGGTGACAGGCAGCCAAGAATCATCATGGGCGTGCTGGTCTGCAAATTGAGAGCCTGGGCCGGGTCGGTCACATCGCCGACGATAACCCGGCTTAAGATGCTGGTGACCAGTTGAATCAGGTAGGCAATGGCCATTAACAGCATGGCCCAGGTGGTTTTATGGGGGATATAGTTTGTGTTTTCCATTGTCGATCCTTGTTGTATATCTACTCACCGAAATTGGTGGAAGCTCCCGAATTCGATGGTTGTGTGGGCGCGAAACTCCGGCACAACCATCGAATTCGGTTTTCTCTCAACTCTACATGAATAGTTACCTGCTATCTAGAATAACATGAAAGCCAAGAAATAGCCTTACTCGGAGCGCAGCGCTTCCACCGGCTGAAGTGTGGCTGCCCGGTTGGCGGGGTAGAACCCGAAGAAGATGCCGATGGCCGAAGCCGAGAGGGTGGCCAGCAAGATGGAATCTATGCCAACAATCGGGGTGATGGCGTTGCCGGAGTTTTCGGAGACGACCGCCACGGCCACACCGATGAGCCAGCCAAGTAGAATACCCAGGCCGCCGCCCAGCAGGCTGAGCATTACTGATTCGGCCAGGAATTGCACCAGGATGTCGCGCCGGCGCGCGCCAACGGCTTTGCGTAGGCCAATTTCACGGGTGCGCTCGGTGACCGACACCAGCATAATGTTCATGATGCCGATCCCGCCCACCAGCAGGCTGATGGCAGCGATGCCGCCGAGGAAGATGGTTAGCATGCTGGTGATCGAGTTAGCTGCATCCAAAATATCCTTGGAGGCGAAGACGTAGAAGTCGTCCAGGCCGACCGGCGTGCGGTGACGGGTGCGTAGGATTTGCTTGACCTGCTCGGTGGCTTGCATCGTGCGGCTCGAGTCGCGCACCTGTACGGTGAGCGTATCGACCTGGTCGCGCCCGCCTTGTGGGATCAGGCGCAGCCGCGCCGTGGTATAGGGTACCAGCACAGCCATGTCGGTGTCGGAGAACGAAACGCTGCCCTGCCCCAGGCTTTGCAGCACCCCTACCACGCGGTAGGGCTGGCCTTCGATGCGCACCATCTCGCCCACCAGGCCCTTGGTGCGATTGAAGAGAAGGTCGGCCAGCCGGGGGCCTAACACCACGGTTGAAGACTGTCCCAGCACCTGCTCTTCGCCAAAGAATCCGCCTTCCTGAAATTTGAGGTTGTTCAATTCGGCATAGTTGGCCGTGGTGCCATAAATGGTGGCGGAACTGCTCTTGCTGCCGAAAGAAACCAGACCGACCCCAGAAATAGAAGCGGAAACCGCTTTGACATCCGGTGCGTTAATGGGATCCACCAGCGCCTGCATGTCGCCCGTGGTCAAGGGTTGGGGGTTGCGGATCTCTGGGTCGGGCATATAAAAGACGCTCAATTGGGTGGTGCCGATGCCGGAGAGCTGAGAGGTGATGGACGCTTGCAGCCCGCGGCCCAGCGAGACCATAGCGATGACAGCGGCAACGCCGATGACGATACCCAGGATGGTCAGACTGGAGCGCAGCTTGTTGGCTGCAAGGCTTCCCAGGGCTTCTTTGAGGGCTGAAAAAATGTTCATGAGGCAGCCTCCTCCACCTGACCGTCGCGCAGGCGGATGGTTCGCCGGGCGCGCGCGGCCACGTTGGGGTCGTGGGTGACGAGAATAACGGTAGTGCCGCGTTCGCGGTTGATTTCCAGCAGCAGGTCCATGATCTCTTTACCCGTGCGGCTGTCCAACGCGCCGGTGGGCTCGTCGGCCATCAGGATGGCCGGGTCGTTGACCAGGGCGCGGGCAATGGCCACGCGCTGCTGCTGCCCGCCCGAGAGCTCGGTGGGTTTGTGATGGATGCGATCGCCCAGCCCGACTGCTTCCAGGGCGGCTGTGGCCTTTGCCTTGCGCTTACCGTTCAAGCCGGCATAGCGCAGAGGCAGTTCGACGTTGGCCAGGGCCGAGGCCCGCGGCAGCAGGTTGAAGCTTTGAAAGACAAAGCCGATCTTGCGGTTGCGGATGCTGGCCAACTGGTCGTCCCGAAGGCGGGCGGCTGCTTCGCCGTCCAGGATGTACTCGCCGCTGCTGGGGCGGTCGAGGCAGCCAAGAATGTTCATCAGGGTAGACTTGCCCGAGCCGGAGGGGCCCATGATGGCGACGACTTCGCCGGAGGCAATTTGCAGCGACAACCCGTTGAGCGCGTGCACCTCCACCTCTCCCATACGGTACGTCTTGGTCAGGTGAGTGGCCTGGATAACCCAGGGGGTTGCGGGGGTCATTATTCTACTCCAGAGATGCTCACGCTGCTGTTCATTTCCATCAACATATCGGGGTTGAGGACCACCAGATCGCCCACTTTGAGGTCGCCTTCCAGCACCTGGCTGTGCGTCTCAGAGGAGATGCCCAGGCGCAAGGTGACCGCTTCGGGCAGGGGGCCGCCCTTTTGTACGAAGACCACTCGCTCGCCGTTCAACATACGCACGGCGCCGTTGGGCACCAGCAGCACATCCTGAGCGCTCTGGGTCTGCACTTTTACCACGGCGGTCATGCCGGTCTTGATCATTTCGTCCGGGTTGACCAGCTCGATGACCACCGGGTAGGTAACCACGCCGCTTGTGTTGCTGCCGGTCCAGCCAATGCTTTCCACGCGGCCTTCGTAGGTGGCGCCCAGAATGGCATCGAAAGTCAGTTCGACGATCTGCCCGATTTGAATGTTGTTAATGTCGATCTCGGAGACCTGCACGTCGATATACAGGTGCGAGCGGTCTTCGATCTGGAAGGCCAGCGCGCCGGGCTGCACGCGGTCACCGCTTTGGATGGCGCGGTAGGTGATGATTCCGTCGAAGGGAGCGGTCAGGCGGACCTGGTCGAGGGTGGCCTGGGCGGCGTCGATGCGGGTCTGGGCAGCCTCCAGTTCGTCGGCTGGCGTGCCGTTGCGAATGCGGTCGTATTCCGCCTGGGCATCCGCCAGCTTGGCTTCCGCCAGCGCTACCTCGGCGTCGGCCATGGCTAGTTCGTTTTCCGACGGCTTGCCGGTGATGTAGTTCAGGTTGGCCTGGGCAGTGTCGCGCTGGTGAATTGCCTGCGAGAGGGCGGTTTGAGCCTGGGCGCGTTCGATGTTGTCTTCGGGGCGGTCCTTGTACTGGTCGAAGTATTCTTGCACCCGCTTCAGATTGTCTTGCGCAAGTAGCAAATCGGCTTTAGCGGTGTCGATAGTCAACTGGCTCATCATGCGACGATCCGGGGCAATCCGGTCGCGGGCGCGCTCAGCGTCTTCCAGGGCGTCTTGCGCCTGGACTACAGCCAGTTGTGCGTTGGCAAGGTTTAGCTGGACATCTTTTGTGTCTTCGAGGTCATCCAGGCTTTGCTGGGCGTTATACAAATCCACTTTCGCCAGCAGAATGCTTTGCGGAAGCGAGTTTTCGTTGAGTTCGGCCAGAACCTGGCCCGACTTGACCTCGTCAAGCACGTCCCCGTTCACAGTGCCTACCTGCCCGCCCAGTTCCCAGGTGATGTTTTGGGCGCGGTTGGCCCGCACAGAGCCGTTGGCGATCATGTAAGAGGTTACGTCGCCCGTTTCGAGGGCGGCGGTGTTGAATTGGAGAGCAGAGTTTGCCGAGCTCATGCAGCCAGTTAGTAAACCGGTGGCGAGAATCGCGACGGTCAGAATGTAAATCCAACGAGTTGCTTGTTTCATGGGTCCCTTCCCTTGCTAAAGTTTTGCGTACGTCACTGATAATACAGGAAAGGGGGAGCGTTGAAACGGGTCTCCAGTCGGGTTGGCTATCCGACTGGAGGCGGGATTATTCTGTTGTAGCGGCAATTAATGAGCCGCTACGTAACTGCTCAGCCAGAGGCGGAAATACCCCAAATACACCTCAAATTTGGGGGTTTTCTTCGACCTTTGAGAAGTTACACCGCTACGAACGCAAATACCATGGTTTTGTAGCCCGGGGTATCCTTACCCCGGGTCTTTCACTCTGGAGGAAGATGCGGGGTAGGGATACCCCGCCTACGTGAATGAGGCAGCTACCCGACTGGAGGCCCGTTTATTGTTTGGGGCAGCAGTGGCAGTTCATGAACTGCCACTGCTGCCACTGCGCAAATGCCCGGCCACCAGGTCTGCCAGCGCATCCAAAAACAGCACGTCATCATTGAGGGCCGGGGCGCGTTCAAAACGGCGGATACCGCACTGCTCGGCCAGCTCTTTGTATTCTATGTCGATTTCGTGCAGCGTTTCGATGTGGTCGCTGGTGAAAGCGACCGGCACCACCAGCACCCCGCTGCGGCGCTGCCGCCCCAATCGCCGGATCACTTCCTCGGTGCTGGGTCCCAGCCAGCGCACCGGCCCCACCTTGGATTGGTAGGCCAGAAGATGCTCGTGAGAATGCCCTAAAGCCTGCATTATCCCCTGAACGGTAGCCTCAATTTCCTGCGGGTAAGGGTCGCCCTGCTGCACCACGCGCAGAGGCAGAGAGTGCCCGCTGAATAGCAGCAGCACATCCTGGCGTTCGCCCTCGGGGAATTTTTGCAGCCCTTTGCGTACCGAATCAGCCAGAGCGGCAATGAAACCCGGGTGTGTGGACCAGCGGTCGAGAACGCTCCACTGGAAGGCGCCCTCCAAACCGGCCCGGCGCTGTGCGCGCCACAGCTCGTTCAGGCTGGAGCCGGTGGTGCTGATGGAATATTGCGGGTACTGTGTGAACGCCACCGCCCGCTGCACGCCGTCGGCTTTCATCTGCGCCAGGGCGTCGTCTGAAGATGGGCGGGCATAGCGGAAGGCAATATAGGCCTTGTGCGGGGCCGTTTCGGGGCACAGGCGGTCCAGCCGTTCGATCATGCCCTGGCCTTGAAGCTGCGTCCAGCGCAGGATGGGCGAACCTCCACCAATTTGGGCATAGCGAGCGCGCACTTTGGGGGTGCGGCGTTTGGCAATGAACGGTCCCAGCAGGGATTGGAAAGGCAGGTGGATGATTTCGCGGTCCGAGAACAATTCCAGCAAGAACGGCTCCACCTCGTCCAGGGTGGCGGGGCCGCCCAGGTTGAGCATTACCACGGCAGTGGGCGGCTGGAGTGTCATGCTCAGCCCCGCAATTGCCGTTCCAGTTCTTCCTTCACCACCTGCGGGTTGGCTTTGCCTTTGGCCTCGCGCATCACCTGTCCATAGAACCAGTTGGCGACGGTTTCTTTGCCGGCGCGGAACTTTTCTACCTCGGCGGGATTGGCCTGCAGCGCCGCGCGCACCAGCCCGGCGATCCATTCGCTGTCGTTGACCTGCTCCAGGCGCAGTTCGCGGATGATCTCCGCCGCGCCGCGCCCGCTGTTCAGCATCTCGCCCAACACGGTTTTGGCGCTGTTGAGGTTGATGGCCCCGCCCGCGGCCCGATCGATTAAATCGGCCAGTCCGACGGGTGAAACCTCAATTTCGCTGATCACCTGTCCGCTCTGATTCAGGCGGGCAAACAACTCGCCGGTGATCCAGTTGGCAGCGGATTTGGCGGGGGCCAGTTTGAGGGCCGCGGCGCAGGACTCAAAGTAGGCGGCCACGGTCTTATCTTCCACTAACTGGCGTGCATCGGCGGGCGTGATTCCGTACTGGCGCAGGAAGCGTTCCATCTTGACCCAGGGCAGTTCGGGCAGCGCCGCCCTCACCCGCGCCTGCCATTCCGCCGAAACCACCAGCGGGGGCAAGTCGGGCTCGGGAAAATAGCGGTAATCGTGGGCTTCTTCCTTGCTACGCTGCGAGAAGGTGACACCCTCGGTTTCGTTCCACCCCGCCGTCTCCTGGATCACCTTGCCGCCTGCTTCCAGCGTTTCGATCTGTCGTTGAATCTGGTAATCGACGGCTTTTTCCAGCACGCGGAAGCTGTTCAGGTTTTTGACCTCCACACGGGTACCCAACTCGGCGCGGCCCACCGGCTTGACCGAGATGTTCGGTTCGATGCGCAGGGCGCCCTTCTCCATGTCACCCGAGCTGGCCTCCACGCAGCGCAGCAGGGCGCGCAGAGCGGTGGCATAAGCGCGCACTTCCTGGGCGGTGTGTAAATCCGGCTCGGAGACGATTTCTAGCAGGGGCACGCCCGCGCGGTTGAGGTCCACCAGCGAGTAATCTTGCCCATCCTTGCTCACGTGGGTAAGTTTGCCAGTATCTTCTTCCAGGTGCACACGCCGCACGCGGATTTTCCGCCACCCGTCCGGCATTTCTACCGGCAGCAGCCCGTTCACCCCCAGGGGCGTCTCATACTGCGAGATCTGGTAGCCCTTGGGTAGGTCGGGGTAAAAGTAATTTTTGCGGGCAAAGATGCTGGTGCTGTTAATAGTGCAGCCCAGCGCTGCGGCCACGCGCAAGGCCAGCTCGACGGCTTGATGGTTGATGACCGGCAGGACGCCCGGCAGCCCGCCGCACACCGGGCATACGGCAACATTCGGCTCTGAGCGGGTGGAATCGACCACCGGACAGGCGCAGAACATTTTTGAGCGCGTGGCCAATTCGGCGTGGATTTCGAGTCCGATGACAGCTTCGTAGTTCATAACCAATCTAAATGTTAAACCGGATATTGAGTATATCGCCATCCTGGACGATATACTCTTTGCCTTCCAGGCGCAGCTTACCGTGGGTTTTGGCTTCGGTCAACCCGCCCAGCGTGGTCAGGTCTGTGTAAGTGACCACTTCGGCGCGGATGAAGCCCTTTTGCAGGTCGGTGTGGATGACTCCGGCAGCCTCGGGAGCAGTGGCCCCGCGGCGCACCGTCCAGGCCCGGCATTCGTCCGGACCCACCGTGAAGAAGGATTGCAGGCCCAACAAGTCGTAGGACAGGCGGATCATGCGGTTCAGGCTCGGCTCTTCAATACCGTACTCTTCCAGAAACGCGACCGCATCTTCGGGCGGCAATTGGGCAATGTCCATTTCCAGCTTGCCTTGCAGCGCCACCACCTGAGAGTGCTTGTGGGGGTAGTCGATGGTGGGAGCGGTTTGCCCTTCGGAAAGGTTGAGCACGATGAGCATGGGCTTGCGGCTGAGGAAGCCGAAACTGGAGAGCAGTTTGTCCTCCTCGGCATCCACCGGCACATTGCGCAAAGGCTCGCCGGCTTGCAAAGCCTGGTTGTAGCGCTCGAAGAGTGCCATCTCGCGCTCGACGATGGCTTTGTCGCGCCCACCGCCCTTCTTGCGCTCTTCCACCAACCGTTCCAGCTTGCGCTCCACCGAGATCAGGTCGTTGAGGATCAACTCGCTGTCCATGGCGTTGATATCGCGAGCCGGGTCAAGGCTGCCGTTCGGATGCGGAACCGATTCATCTTCAAAGCAGCGCACCACGTGGATGAAGCCGTCCATCTGGGTGAGCTGGTTGAGGAGCGTGCCCGAGATGCCGGTTTTGGAGGCGCTGCCTTCCAGACCGGCGATGTCGGCGTAGGTGACCTTGGCGTAGATGGTCTTCTTAGGGTTGAACATGCTCGACAGGCGGTCTACGCGCGGGTCCGGCACATCCACAACGGCGGTATGGACCTCGATCTTACCCGCCGACATGCCGATGGGTCGGCTGCCGCGGGTGAGCGCGTTGAACAAAGTGGTTTTTCCAGATTGGGGGAGTCCTATGATTCCAAGACGCATTTCTCTTGACCCTTCATCAAATATTCGATATACTGTACCTGCATTGCCGAAGTGGCGGAACTGGCATACGCGCACGACTCAAAATCGTGTTCCCGAAAGGAATGAGGGTTCGATTCCCTCCTTCGGCACTGACACCCTCAACAGAGGGTGTTTTTGCTTAACAACTGCGCCCTCATTTTATCACATCGAATCGCACCTCCCTTGAATTCCCTTGTATAATAATATTGGACATATCGATGGCTTAAGGCGCAGGCAGCCCGGACAGCCAATTCTTACCAATCTATTCTCGAGGAGGGTACGATGCCGGCATATGATTCGATCTTGGCAGTCATTTTGGGCGGCGGTCGGGGCAGCCGTCTCTATCCGCTCACCAAACAGCGCTCCAAACCGGCTGTTCCGGTGGCCGGCAAGTATCGTTTGATCGACATACCCATCAGCAACTGCATCAACTCTGGAATCTATCGGGTGGCGGTTTTGACTCAATTTAATTCCGTTTCGCTGCACCGCCACATCACCCAGACTTACGTGTTTGATCACTTTCATACCGGCTGGGTGAACATTTGGGCCGCGGAGCAGACCATGGAGAACACCTCCTGGTACCAGGGCACGGCCGACGCGGTGCGCAAGCAGTTGCTCCAAATCCGCTCCACCCGCGCCGAGCACGTTTTGATCCTGGCGGGCGACCATCTGTACCGCATGGATTACAACAAGATGGCCGACCTGCACTTTGACAACAAGGCTGACATCACCGTGGCGGTGCAGCCGGTGCCCGCCACCGACGCCTCCCGTTACGGCATCCTCAAGGTGAACGAAGGCAATCGCATTGTGCGCTTTGCCGAAAAACCCAAAGACCCCCAGTTGCTGGCCGAACTGGTCAGCCGCGATGATCCGGTGCAACCTTACCTGGG
This sequence comes from Anaerolineaceae bacterium, assembly GCA_016927865.1. Classification (GTDB taxonomy): domain Bacteria; phylum Chloroflexota; class Anaerolineae; order Anaerolineales; family Anaerolineaceae; genus Anaerolinea. The sequence goes on along the minus strand of JAFGLU010000131.1, from coordinate 12,532 downwards.
CTCGATGGGCATTTACCTGTTCCGCACCAAGGCCCTCATTGACCTGCTGGAAAGCACTTCTTTCGACGATTTTGGCGCGCAGATCATTCCCCACGCACTGCAAGATTACAACGTTTACGGCTTCTACTTCAACGGCTATTGGGTGGACATCGGAACCATCCGCTCGTTCTATGAGACCAACCTGGCCCTGGCCGATCCCAACCCACCCTTCGATCTCTATAATCCAGCCAAGCCCATTTATAGCCACCCGCGCTTCTTGCCCGGCTCCATCATCCACAATTGCGTGCTGGAGAACGTCATGCTGGCAGAAGGCTCCACCCTGCAGCACTGCGAAATCCGTCACTCAGTGGTGGGGTTGCGCAGTCAAATTATGCACGGAACGACGATGGTGGACACAATCATGATGGGCGCGGATTACTACAACCAGGCGGCTCCCTCCGAAGACAGTACCGAGGCCGAGCGCCCGCCGATTGGCATCGGGAGCAACTGCTTTATCCAGGGCGCGATCATCGACAAGAACGCCCGCGTGGGTAACAACGTGGTCGTCCGGCCTTTCCCGCGCGGCACCGAGCTGGAGACGGAAAATTGGGTGGTGCAGGATGGCATCGTGGTCATTCCCAAGAACGCGGTCATCCCCCACGGCACTGTCATCGCCCCTTAATTCGGCTTTTGGGAGATAAGTCCCCCTTTCCTGCTTTTTGGTAGGGGCGAGGCCAAATTCGACGACGCAATCCACCCTGATCGGTTAGCCTCGCCCATGGAATACCCAAAATCCGACATCGCCGAAATGTCGGATTTTTCTTCCTGGAATGACAGATTCTTATGTTTTCTAACCAGCTCAATCCGACCGACGGTCTTTCCCTTTCTCCCAGCGGGGGAAGGGTTGGGGATGAAGGCGCCATTTCCTCCGAGCGCTTCTTAACCGCTTCCCTGCGTGCTCACCCCGGCGGTGCGGCGGTAGCGCGCGTGATGGTGGCGGCGATTCGGGCTGTTGACCCCGAGCAAGCCGTGCGCCGCCACCTGCGCCGGGAGGGCGATTGCGTTTGGGTGGGAGAACGCACCTACGACCTGTCAGCTTTTGAGCGGGTCTGGCTGGTGGGCGCGGGCAAGGCCGGGCTGCCCATGGCAAGGGCCGCCGTGGATGTGCTCGCCGAGCGTATCTCGGGCGGGGTGGTCATTGTCAAAGAAGGCTACGCCGGCGTGGGAGAGCCGCCATCAGGCATTGTGCTGGTTGAGGCCGGGCACCCGCTTCCGGATGAGCGCGGCGTGCAGGCCACCCGGCAGTTGATCTCTATATTGGAGGCTGCCGGCCCGCGCGATTGGGTGCTGTGCTTGCTCTCGGGCGGCGGCTCAGCTCTGCTCACGGCCCCGGCGCCGGGGGTGAGTCTGGCCGATCTGCAAGAACTGACGGCGGCACTGCTGGCTTGTGGGGCGGGCATTCAAGAGATCAACACTCTGCGCAAGCATGTGGATACGATCAAGGGCGGCGGACTGGCGCGCATGGCCTCCCCGGCCCAGGTGACGGCATTGATCCTCTCGGACGTGGTCGGCGACCCGCTGGACGTGATCGCTTCGGGGCCCACCGTGCCGGACACGAGCACGTTTGGCGATGCCTGGGATATTCTTCGACGCTACGATATCCTCGACCAGACCCCACCTGCCATTCGAGCGCGCCTGGAGCAGGGCTTGCACGGGGCGCTGCCCGATACACCCAAGCTGGGTGACCCGCTTTTTGAGCGGGTGCAAAATCACATCGTATGCAGCAATTACCAGGCGGCGCAAGCCGGGCTGGCCCAGGCTGCTGCCGAGGGTTTGCACACCCTGTTGCTGACCACTTTCCTGCAGGGCGAGGCGCGCCAGGCCGGGCGCATGCTGGGTGCAATTGCCCGCCAGGCCGCGCGCACCGGTCAGCCGTTGGTAAGGCCGTTTTGCCTGGTTGTGGGCGGTGAAACCACCGTGACCCTCCGAGGCGATGGGTTGGGCGGGCGCAACCAGGAGTTGGCTCTGGGCGCGGTCGGCGAACTGGACGGGCTGCCGGGCGTGATCCTGGCGGCACTGGCTACCGATGGCGGCGACGGGCCTACCGATGCCGCCGGGGCCGTGGTGACCGGTGAGACGCTCGCCCGCGCGCGGGCCGCGGGGTTGGACGCGCAGGATTTCCTGGCCCGCAACGATGCCTATCATTTCTTTGCCCCGCTAGGAGATTTGCTCTTGCCCGGCCCAACCCTCACCAATGTGAATGATTTGACGTTCCTGTTTGGGTTGTGAGGAGTATTGCTGAATGGTCTCAGGGAATATGTCATATCATTCAAAGATGAGTCACTGGCTGTCCGCCTGGCTGTAAAGGTCGTACTGCCAAATCCCGTAAAAAAGGCAGAATAATTATTCGTTTCAAGGTGAAAGCTCGGCAGTTCCCAATGAACCATCATTGACAAATAGAAAATTTGTACTAAAATTCTATGGGTCGATAATTCCACATAATTTTCACTGGGAGGGATGATATGATTAAATACATGACCACACTGCTTGTTGTAGAAGACATCCAGCGCTCACGGCATTTTTATGAAGGGCTGCTGAGCATGAAGCTTCAACATGATCTGGGCGTCAACGTCAGCTTTGAAGGCGGTCTGGCTATTCACCTTAAAGATCATTTCCAGGGCCTCATGGGTGGGCCGGAGCGCTTTCCAATCGTCTTTGGCGCGCATTACGGCGAGTTATACTTTGAGACCGACGAGGTCGAAGCCTTCCTCCAGCGTCTGAAGCAAGAGGGAGTGGCGTTTGTCCATGAACTGGTCGAGCAGCCTTGGGGCCAGCGCGTCATGCGCTTCTACGATCCCGACCGGCATATGATCGAAATTGGCGAGCAGATGGAAGCCGTGTTTGTGCGCATGCACAGCCAGGGGTTCACAGCTCAACAAATTCAACAGAAAACCGGCATGCCCCTGGAATTTGTGGAGGCGGTTTTGAAAGGATGACCTGTGCCATACACCATTCGCCTTTGCCAATCTGCGCGTGATCTGCCTGCCCTGGCAGAACTGATTAGTGCCGTTCAGGGCGCGCTGTACACGGTCGACCAGGCCCGCTCGTTGATGGCCTGGCCCGGCCATGACTTAGACCGTGACCGCTTTGTCGCCGAAGAAGAGGGCCGCCTGGTGGGGATGAGTATGTTGTATCCCTCTACGGGCAAGCGGATTTATGTGAATGCCAGCGTGCATCCCGACTTCCGCCGCCGGGGCGTGGGCCGGGCCTTGTTGGAGCAGGTGATAGACGAGGCCCGGCAGAGAGGGGCGGGGCAGGTAATGGCTGATTTTGGCGCGGCGAATGAGGCGGCGCGGGGTTTTGCGGTGGCTTGTGGCTTCCTTCCGGCGGGCGAGTCACGCTTCTTCAACGCCCCTGCCGATCTGGCCCTCCCCGAGCCCAATTTGCCGGAAGGCTTCACCCTGGGCAGCGTGGCAGAACTTAATGACACCCAAATCTTCGCCGATGCTTGCAACCGCTGCTACCAGGATATGTGGGGCCATTCCGAGAACCTGGAGCCGGTGACGGTGGCGCAGATTGAGCAGTGGCGCAGCAAGTATCCCGGAATCCTGCGCCCGGCAGGAATGTTCGTGCTTCTGGCTCCAGACGGCAGCCCGGTGGGAGTGACTCGCGCCGACCGGCAGGGCGAGGGCGCGGAGGAACTGCGCGTCATCGACGCGCCCGGGGTGGCGCCCGAATATAGAGACCTGGGCTTGCAGCGCGCCCTGGTGCAGGCAGCGGCGGCCTGGCTAAAGGAGAATGGTAGCGGCCCCTATCAAATTCAAACCTGGGGGGATAGCGCGGAGGCGGCGCTAATCTACGCGGAATTGGGCTTCCAGTTGGATGAGGCCAGTCATACCCTTGAGTTTGTTCGGTATCTGTAATGTGCTAAAATGGCGTTCGCGGTAATCCAATAGTTGGGTGAAGCGGGGAGAGATGGACCTGAATTTGCCTGTAGGTTACTTCGCTTTTGATTATTTTTGGGTATTAGCCATACTCGCTGTGGTTATCAGCACTATTTATTTACGAAACTCCTGGAAAAAGATTGTTGCAGTTAAGCCCGAATTGAGAAAGGGCTATGATCAACTTTTGCTAGGTTATTTGGTTTTCTTCAATATCCCCTGGATTGTGATGGGAATTGGAATGATTTTTGGTGGTATTCCCAGTAGTCTCAGTTTTTTTAAACCGAGAAGCGGAAGTATTTTTATCCTGGCTTTTTATGTGTCCATTGTTTTGTTGTGGATTCTTGGCGCCCTGTGGCTGTATTTAAAGGGTGGAGCCGAGTTTTTAATCAAACATCCCGGATCGATGAATTCAACTCTTAATTCACCAAAGCAAGTAAAAATTTTTTATGGATTAACGCTTGTATTTGGAATCGTGGCGATGATTCTTATATGGAGTTGGTAGGGGATAAGATTTCGGGAAAGAGAGATTAGTTTCTAAACGGAACTAATTTATTTGACAAACCGTCTAAGCTGTGCAAAATGGATCTACACAGGAGAGGAGATGCCCATGTCCCGCACAGCTCGTATTACATTCTTTTTGTCGCTCGCATTATTTATCGCCATCCTCGGCGGTATTTTTGCTTTCCGGCACTACGCCAACCTGCCCGAAAACCTCAGCCAGCACGAAACCATGCTGATTGGGCAGAGCCGCTTCGTGCCTGGCAGCCAGGCTGCCGTGCGCCTGCTGGTACGTGACAGCCGCGACGGCACGCTCTTGCCCGATGCCGAGGTCAGTCTGGCCTTGCAGCCCGCTCAGGGCGGAGAAGCTCGCGCGCTGTATAGTGGCAAGACCGGCCCCGAGGGCATGGCCGAGATCAACTTCACCGTCCCCGCCGATTTGGAAGGTGAGCAGGTGCTGGTGATCGAGTCGCGCTCGAAGCTGGGGTCCGATCACCTGGAGCAGCCTGTTTCCATCGAACGCGATTACCGCGTGCTGCTCAGCACCGATAAGCCTCTTTACCAGCCAGGGCAAGAGATTCACATCCGCGCCCTGGCCTTGAGCACCTTTGACCTGACGCCCGCCGCCGGGCAGCCGATGGAAATCATCATCGCCGACGCCAAGGGCAACAAGGTCTTTCACCAGAGCGTGACCACTTCCGAGTACGGCGCGGCCTGGACGGATTTTCAGTTGGCCGGCGAGGTCAACAGCGGGGCCTATAAAATCAGCGCGGTGATGGGCAACACCACCTCCGAGAAAACCGTCACCGTCGAGCATTACGTCCTGCCCAAATTCGAGGTCGATCTGTCCACCGATCGCACGTATTACAAGCCCGGGCAGCGCGTGCAAGGCACCCTGCAAGCCGATTACTTCTACGGCAAGCCGGTGGCCAACAGCGCGGTGGTGATTGAGGGCTATACCTTCGATGTGCAACGCAACGATCTGCTGCGCCTGGAGGTCCAAACCGACGAGCAGGGCAAGGCCGTCTTTGAGTTCGACCTGCCCGAATACCTGGCGGGCAGCAGCCTGGAGGGCGGGCTGGCGCGTTTCTACCTGCAAGCCTCCGTCACCGACCAGGCTCAGCACACCGAGACCAGCAATCTGTCGCTGCCGGTGGCGCAAAACACGCTGATCATTGAGGCCATCCCCGAGGCGGGCTCGCTGCGCCCCGGCGTGGAAAATATCCTCTACATCATGTTGAGTTACCCCGACGGTTCGCCCGCCGAAGGCACGCTGACCCTCTCTTCTTTGTACTATGGAGGCACGCCGCGGATCATCGAGACCGGCCCTTACGGGCTGGCCGAGTTTCACTTTGTGCCCTCCGATCCGTATGATGGTTTTAACATCCAGGCCGAAGACCGGCAGGGTAACCAGACTGCCCAGGAGTTCTATTTTGAAGGCGAGTATTATTCGCAAGGCGTGCTCCTGCGCCCTGATCAACCCGTCTATACGGTCGGCCAGACCATGAACCTGACCATCCTGACCTCCGAATCGACGGGCAACATCTACCTGGACATCATCCGCGAGGGGCAGACGGTCAGCACGCGCAGTGTGAAGTTAGAAAGCAAACAAGCCCAGGTAGCCGTGGATTTGACCCCCGACTTGTTTGGCACGCTGGAACTCAACGCCTACAAAATCCTGCCTTCCGGCGAAATCGTGCGCGACCGGCGGCTGGTGGTGGTCGATCGGGCCAGTGATTTGAACGTGGGCATCACTCCCGACAAAGAAATTTACCTGCCCGGTGCTTCGGCCTTGCTCAACATACTGGTAAGCGGTCAGGATGGCGCGGGGGTGCCCTCGGCGCTGGGATTGGCAGTGGTCGATGAATCGGTCTTTGCCTTGGCCGAACAGGACCCCGGCTTTGCCAAGCTGTACTTCATGCTCGAGCAAGAGCTGCTGGTGCCTAAGTACGATCTGCACGGCTTCAGCGTGCCGGAGTTGGTGGATGGGACCGTGCCGGTCGAGGATCCCCTCCTGCGTGATGCGGTGGACGGGGCTGCCCAGGCCGCCCTGGCCAATGCCCTGCGTGCCGGTGGGGGCGGGGCGGCGATGATGGTCAACTCGCATGAGGTGGCCTATCAGCGCGCCATTCGCTTGCAAAGCCAGTTCTTCAAGACGGCCTCCACCGTGTCTTACGTCGCCTTCCTGCTGCTGGCAGTGGCCTTCATCACGCTGGTGGTGGTGGGGTTGTGGCGCGAAAAACGCTTTGGCCGCAGCCTGCTCACGGCCATTGGAGTGCTGTCGTTTGTGTTGCTAGTCATTCAACTGCTTCCGCTGTGGGGCTACACTTTCCTGGATAAACTCGGTTCGTTTCTTGAGTTGATCTATTTTCGGTCCGTATGGGTGCTGCTGGTGCTGGCGCTGTTGGCGTTGGCCGGGTTCTTGACTCTGATTGGCGCGGCCATTGCCCGCAAAGATGCCGGACTAGGCGGCATTCTCCTGCTCCTGGTGGGAATTGTGGCCGCCCTGGGCATGCTCGGTTTTGCGGCGAGTCGCGGCAGCGCCTTCTCCTCCGATGCGTTTCTTCTCGCTGGAGTCATCGCCTTTTTTGCTGTAGTGCTGGCCCTGTGGGTCCGCGTGGCCGGGTATGCCTGGGCGAAGCGGCCTCTGTTGACGGCCGCGGGGCTGCCGTTGGCCTTTTTTGTCCTCTTTGCTATCCCCGCAGTTATTGGGAACATTAACGCTGCGGATGGAGGCGCCCGCGCGCTCAATGCTGGCCCACAGTTCATGATGGAAAAAGGCGGCATGATCGTTGAAGAAGCCATGCCCGTGATGGCTCCCCAGGCCGCTGATGGCGCAATGGATTTTTCCGCAGAAGGCGAGATGCCTGCGGGTGCTTCAACCGCTGCCGAGCCGCCCCGCCTGCGCCAGTATTTCCCCGAGACCATGCTGTGGCTGCCCGACCTGGTCACCAACCCCGACGGCACTTTGAGCGTGGATGTGCCTGTGGCCGACAGCATCACCACCTGGCGGATCACGGCCCTGGCTTCCAGCCTGGATGGGCGCCTGGGCTCGGTGGACGTGCCCATGACCGTTTTCCAGGATTTCTTCATCGACCTGGACCTGCCTCTCTCGCTGACCGTGGGCGACGAGGTGGCCATCCCGGTGGGTGTGTTCAACTATCTCAACGTGCCGCAATCCGTCCGGCTCGAGTTGGAGCAGTCCGATTGGTTCGAACTGATCGGCGAGCCCACACAGATGTTGGAAATTGGCGCCAATGAGATCACGGTGGCTTACTTCCGCATCAAAGCCGTGCGCTTTGGCATGCAGCCCTTCCAGGTTACCGCTTGGGGCAGCCAGCTGTCCGACGCCATCCGCAAGCAGGTGCAGGTCTTCCCCGACGGCAAGCAGATTCGCTTCACCTCCGCCGACCGCCTGGAGCCCGGCCAGCCGGTGCGCGAGACGGTGCTGATCCCTGCCGAGGCCATCCCCGGCACGCAGACCCTGAACGTCAAGATCTACCCCGGCGTGTTCAGCCAGGTGGTGGAAGGGCTGGATAGCATCCTGCGCATGCCCAACGGCTGCTTCGAGCAGACTTCGTCCAGCACCTACCCCAACGTGCTGGTGCTGGATTACCTGAACAGCACCAACCAGGCCGCGCCCGAAGCGCAGATGAAGGCCGAGGAATACATCAACCTGGGCTACCAGCGCCTGACCACCTTCGAGGTGGCGGGGGGCGGTTTCTCCCTGTTTGGCGATGCGCCCGCCGACCGCATGTTGACCGCTTACGGCTTGCAGGAGTTCAGCGACATGGCCCGCGTGCATCCCGTGGACGAGGCCTTCATCCGCCGCGCCGCCGATTGGCTGATGGCCCAGCAGGCCGCGGACGGTTCGTGGGAAAATGACCGCGGGCTGGTGCACGAGAACACCTGGTCATCGCTGGGCAACGACCGCTTGCCCGTCACGGCTTACATTGTGTGGAGCCTGGTGGACGCCGGTTTTGCCGACGAAGCCGCTACGCAAAAGGGCCTGGATTACGTTCGCGAGTTCCAGGGGCAGGCTGAGGACCCCTACGTGGTAGCGCTGGTCGCTAATGCGCTGGTGGCCTCGGACCTGGCCGAGGGCAAAGAGATGAGCGCCGGGACGAAAGCGGTGCTGGACAAGCTGGCTGGCATGGCCGTGCAGCAAGGCAGCGGGGCCACCTGGCCGAGCGGCGTGGCGACGTTCATGGGCAGTGAGGGCCAGACCGGCAGCATTGAGACGACCTCTCTGGCGGCCTATGCCTTGCTGCGCTCGGGTGAGCATACCGAGGTGGCCAACGCGGCTCTGTCTTACCTGGTGGGGCAGAAGGACAGCTTTGGCACCTGGCATTCTACCCAGGCCACCGTGCTGACCTTGAAAGCCATGCTCCAGTCGGTGATTGCCGGGGGCGACAATACCAATGCCACGGTCACCATCACCCTCAACGGCGGGCAGACCAGGACCATTCAGGTCACCCCGGAGAACTTCGATGTGGTGCAGCAGGTCAGTTTTGACGACGTCAACCCCGGCGGCGAGAACGTGGTCGAGATTGCCTCGCAGGGTGAGGGTAACCTGATGTACCAGGTCAGCGGCGGGTATTATCTGCCCTGGGAAGACCTGGCTCTCTATCCCGATCTCGTTCAGGCAGAAGAGTTGCTAACCATTGATGTGGAGTATAACCGGGCCGAGTTGGCGGTGAACGACACCGTCAACGTGAACGTCAAGATCAGCCTCAACCAGCCGGGCGGCAAGGTCGAGTCAGCCTTGATCGACCTGGGACTGCCCCCGGGCTTCAGCGTGGAGGCCGAGGATTTGCAAGCCCTGGTGACCTACTACAACGACACCCCCGCCGATTACGCCTTTGCTAGAGTCGAGCGCTTTGAACTCACCGGTCGGCAGATCATCCTCTACCTGACCAACCTGAGCGAAGGCCAGCCCCTGGAGTTCAGCTTCCGCTTGCGGGCGCGCTTCCCCCTGCGCGTGCAGACGCCCGCCAGCAGCGCCTACGACTACTACAACCCGGCGGTGCAAGGCGAACTGCCCCCGCAAACGCTGACGGTCAACCCGTAAAACGTTTATAGCCTCTTCTTCAAAACCCTAAGGGTCTTCCGAGACCCTTAGGGTTTGTTTATGTTAATTCGTACTTGCTTTCTGTGATTAAAAAGATACAATTATTATCGTATTGATATATAATTTGCGCTGTGATGAAAATGGAGTAGCGAATGAAGGAAAGAATAGTCCTTTTGAGCGTTTTAATCCTGCTTCTGGCAGGATTGTTTATTCTTTCAAGCAGGCCGGTCACTGCCCAGGATGACCAGCCACCCACCCCTTCCGCACCGATCGAGACGATGGGGGAGAACACTCGTGAGTTGGAGAGCATTTCACCTAACGCTCTGGTAGGTTTTATTGGCACCAGCAACCCCTACTGCTATCAGCCCGATCCGGCGCGCGATGAATGCTACATCAATATCCGTTACATGCAAGCCACGGACAACGGAACCACCTCCCCCTACCTTTATACCCTTGAGGTGCGTCTGGATGGAAAACTTCGCTACCAATCCAGCGTGTTCTTTGAAAATTCGATTTACTATAACTACGACATGATTCCGGATGGGTTGAAGGTAACCTGTGGATCGCCTAACCAGGGCGGAGCTGGGGTTGATTTCGGAAAAGTGTATTCGCTGGCTATTCAAGCCAAATCCGGCGATGGCACCAATATGGGCGGTAACTACGCTGGCGTGCGATGCCCTGCTTACGTGCCATGAAAAACGTACAGACTTATAATCGCACCCTGCGTTTTCTTTCCACGACGATCGTTTTGGCGCTGCTGCTCTTCATAAACAATTGGAGCACAACTGCTGCTACGATTTCACTGGATATCACAAATCCGGTATGCGTTCAAGCTCGCTCCGATACCGGCACATGCTATATCAAGGCATTCGACATATCCGCTAACGGTAGTGGTGGTAGTTTCTCCCAACTTAGTGTGTATGTGAATGGCAAATTGCGCTTGAATATGCAAGGTTTCTTTGAGTCGTCCGCTTATCTCAACGCGGATATGATTGGAACTGGCCTTGCAGTAGCCTGCGGCATGCCGAATGCCAGTGGAGATCCGGCCTTTGGCAATATCTACACCCTATCCGTCACCGCTTCGATGACGGATGGAGCCAATACCTGGGGCAGCGCTCAGGTACGCTGCCCGTATTACGACGGCAAGGTGTTTTTGCCGAATGTCAGGCGGTGACAGGAAGAATGCTGTAACAACCCAGAAGGGTCTTCAGGCTTTTTGGGTTGTATCGTTCTTGGAATTGCAGAAAACGCTACCTACCCTAACGTATTATGAGCGGCAGCATTACTTTTTCAACGTATGCTCCAAAGATGTAAGCTGAACCGGCGTCAAATGCGGAATTATCTAGTTGATCCCCGTTGACACCAGTTGCGTTACTGTTCTCAGAAGGGGCTCCTATGACGATTGTCTCGGCATGAATGGCTGTGGACATTCCAAATCGATCGCCACCTCCAGTGTTAGATGCTTTGATGTAAGTTCGCTGCTCCCAGATATTATTCATTCGGTTGAAGACGTATGCGGCGCCGGCATCTACGTATGAGGGATCATCTGATTGATCACCATCTATCTCATCAGCGGCGCTGCCCTCTCTATAAGCGCCTACTACTATGTTATCTTCCGCGACGGCAACAGATCGCCCAAAATGATCGTATTCTCCGGTATTTGAAGCTTTAAGGTAACTTTGTTGACTCCAAGTTACTCCGGTGCGAGTGAATACATAGACAGAACCCGAATCTAAGGCTGCATTATTTGATTCGTCTCCATTGACTCCAGTGGCAGAGCTGTCTTCCTTGTTTGCACCCACGACAGCCGTGTCGCCAGAAACAGCGACAGAAATTCCAAACCAATCGTCCGTTTGAGTATTAGAGGCTTTGAGATAAGCTTGCTGCGTCCATTGACCGTTGGCGCGAGAGAAAATATATGCTGCACCAGAATCGCTTGCAGAATTATCTGTCTCAACTCCATTTACACCAGTGGCATTACTGTCTTCACAATAAGCCCCCACAATAATTGTGTCTCCTGAGATTCCAATGGATGAGCCAAATTTATCGTTGTCATTAGTGTTGGAAGCTTTGAGATAAGCCTGTTGCCCCCAGGTTCCATTTGTGTTTGTAAAAATATAAGCAGCGCCAGAATAGCTTGCGGAATTGTCTGATTGGTTTCCATTCACATTGATTGAAGCACTATCTTCCCCAGGTGCAGCAATTACTACAGTATCGCCATCAATTGCCACAGACATCCCAAATAGATCATCAGCTTGAGTGTTACTGGCCTTCAAATACGCTTGCTGACTCCATACTACATCCTCACGAGTAAAGATGTACGCGGCGCCGGAAAATGAAGCTGAGTTATCTGATTGATCCCCGTTTATGCCCGTAGCAGCGCTATCTTCGCCGTATGCTCCAATAACAATGGTGTCCCCTGAGATCGCTACACTTTGCCCAAAGTAATCGTTTCCGTTCGTATTAGAAGCTTTTAGATAAGCCTGTTGGCTCCATCCGTTACTTGTTCGTACGAAAACATAAACAGCCCCAGAGTCGGTTGCAGAATTATCTGTCTGATCTCCATCGATCCCTGTGGCGGCGCTATCCTCAAAAAAAGAGCCAACAACGGCTGTATTTCCTGAAATAGCTACCGACGTTCCAAAAAGATCATTGGCATCTGTGTTTGAAGCTTTTAGGTAAGCATCTTGCCTGATGGCGCCAGGAGGCAGAAGGGATTCGATTTGCTTCCAATCGGATTGCGCCAGATCTCCTCCCGAATTAATGTTTGGCGAAGCTTCGGCATGTCCAGATGTAAAACTTCTGCTAACCAATATTATGCCAATCGATAGAAAAATAGAGAGGAGAGTTTTTGCCTTTGTTAGAGGAGTTGAAGAGGTATTCATATGTATTTCCCCGGATAGTGAATTTGCCAAAGTTCACAAGGAACTGTCGCGTTTTTCAATTATGTGATGCTAAGTGAATCGTCATAAGTTTTTTGAGACACGGAAGCTTGGAACTTGCTCAGACTGATTTTGCTCAATCAATGTCTGCTCTGCGC
>JAFGLU010000130.1 GCA_016927865.1 Anaerolineaceae bacterium | reverse complement strand
GGAATGGCGGAGCAGCCATTGCGCATCTGGCTGATTTTTTCAGTCAGTGTCATTCTGGAGAGCAAATCCTTGACGCGGTCGGCGATGGGGAGGTCGGGGTTGAGATAGGGAAAAGATGATTCGGATGGATTAGACACGGCAAAGCTCCTGGCATCACTAGTGTTATAAACTGCACAGGTTTAGGATCGGCAACTCCCACCTGATGATAAAAAAACCATAACTATTCAGTCAGAAGGTGCAAAAGGGATCTTTTCACCCTCTGAGTAGTAACGAAAAATTTGGTATAAGTATAAGGGCTATTATAATTCAGATATGGAGGAATGAGATGCTGTGGGAACAATTAACTTCAGCTGATTTTGCCCGAGCCGTGAAAGAAACAGGCGTGTGTGTCCTGACGTTGGGCGTGGTGGAAAAACACGGCGAGCACATGCCCTTGGGTACGGACTTTTTGAACGGGCACCGCGAGGCTTGCCTGGCAGCGGCGATTGAGCCAGCGGTGGTGTTTCCGCCTTTCTACTTCGGCCAGATCTACGAGGCGCGCTGCTATCCGGGCACGCTGACTTTGCCGCCTACGCTGCTGCTGGATTTGCTATTGAACGTGCTGGACGAAATAGGGCGGAATGGGTTTAAGAAGATCATCCTCTACAATGCGCACGGCGGGAACAATTATCTGCTGCCGTTCCTGGCGCAAACCACACTGTGGACGGAGAAACCTTACAGCGTGTATCTGTACAAGGGCGAGTTGGGTGAGGAACGGGCGAGACAGTGGCAGGCGCTGCTGGAGACGGACAACCACATGCACGCTTGCGAGTGCGAGACGAGCGTGACGCTGGCGAATTTCCCCGACCTGGTGCACATGGAACGGGTGCCCAAAGAACCTGCCGAGCCGCTTGGACGGATGGCGCAGGTGCCAGGGGCTTTCGCGGGAATTAGCTGGTATGCGAATTACCCGGAGCATTACGCCGGTGATGCACGCACGGCTTCGATAGAGAAGGGGCGGGCGCTGGTGAAGCTGACCGTGGAAGCGCTGGCGGAGTTCATTGCCAGGGTGAAGGCAGACGAGGCGGCTCCGGCATTGAACGCAGAATTCTACGCACGGGTGCGGGATTTGGGAAAAGAGTAATAAAGAAAGCGTTTAATAGCTGGGCGTGAAGGGTTTGACCACGTTTGCCAGCTTTTCACCGACGATTTTGATCTCTTCCAATCGCTTGGTGCCCAGCCCCAGCCCGGCGGCGAGGTTGAGGTGGTTGTCACCGTGAACGAAGGGCTCGTTTGGATAATCGCTGAGGGGATCGAAGCCCTGGGCGGCAGTGGCGATTGCGTCGGTGGCGACCGGGTCCTTGCCAGCGAACAACAGGTTGGGCTTGATGGGCGTCATGGCAGGAATCCAGGGGCCTTCACCGGCTTCGGTGGTCCAGACACCGTCGATGATGCTCAAATGGATGGGGCGGGCGCGATTGAGATCCACGATGACACGAGGCAGGCGGGTGCGGGTTACGTCGCCTGTACCGTGAAAATGCGAGCGCATGTGGTCGCCGGGATTGGCTTCGAATGGTAGCAGCGGCGCCAGGCCAACCAGGTTCTTCATGGAATGGGTTACCCCGGCGATGTTGTGGCATTTCATCTTGGCGACCGACACGAATACATCGACTTCATTGAGGATGGGGTTGAAGGGAAAGTCTTCGTAGATGAAAGGGTCGGTTCCGGCGGGTGTTTTCTCGAAGCCGTTATAGGGGGCGAAGTTGTTCAAGTCAACCAGGGTCGCGCCGGTGGCTTTGACCATATCCGCGTAGCCGTAAGCGGACCAGGATTCGGGTTCGTAGACGGCCTCGACGACGAAAATTTCTTTTGCGCCTGAGTCACGGAAAAGTTCGATAACGGCGCGAACCACCTCGGGGTGTGTTAGATAACTTTCGATTTCGGGAATACCGGGCAACCCACGCGTGGCGATGCCCCCGGTCAGGTTGGTTTTGACGGCGACCCGATTGCCGTGGGCGAGGATATCCTGCAAGCCTCCGATGTCGTCAAACAGCGCCTGCACCTGTTTGCGAATGAGGGTGGGATCATAGCTTTCGGCCTTTCGTATGGAAACCAGGGTTTTGTGGTCACCGGTTTTGTTGCCGGAAAGGGGCAAAGCAGAGGGGGGTGTTTTGGGCTGACAGGCAGCCAATGCCAGACCTGCAGCAGCGGCGCTCATGCCGTGAAGAAATTGGCGGCGTGTGAGAGAGGCGCGAGGACACATCGAGGAGGTTGGATGTTTCATGGGGGGGAACTCCGCGGAAAAGCTTTGAGGGGGGAACGGTAAAACGAACTACCATAGATTATAGCAAGTATATGAATCGTGTATGAATCATCTACAAGGTGCCGGGTTCCATTGACGAAGACAAATAAAAAACTATAATGGGTGAAGAACGGGGCGTATTCGTTCAAACTTTATGAGGTGAATTGATGAACATGGATTTTCTTCCTGCTGCGCAGGTGATGGTGACCGACCAAAACCAACGGTCCTTTGATGTTTATTCAATGCTGCTGCGTAACCGGATTATTTATCTGGGTACAGCCATTGATGATAAGGTAGCTAATTCGATTGTGGCGCAATTACTGTTCTTGAGTAATGAGGACCGTGAGGCGCCTATCCAGATGTATATCAACTCGCCCGGTGGGGTTGTGTACGCGGGGTTGGCGATCTATGATGCGATGCAGGTGATTCCCAACTCGATTAGCACGCTTGCTGTGGGCGTGACGGCATCGTTTGGGACCGTGCTGCTAACCGCAGGCACCAAGGGTCAGCGCTACGCGCTGCCGAATGCGACGATTCACATGCACCAACCGTTGGGCGGCGCGCAGGGGCAAGCCACGGAAATTGAAATCCAGGCGCGGGAGATCCTGCGATTAAAGGCGCGTCTCAACCAGGTTCTGGCCTCGCACACGGGGCAGACGGTGGAGGCTATTCAGCGTGACACGGAGCGTGATCGCTACATGAGCGCGGAACAAGCGGTGGAATACGGCCTGGTTGACCACGTCATGACAATTCCTGAAGGAAAAAGGATTCCGGGGCTTTAAGGTAGCAACAACAACTCCGGCGACTGTGACACTCCAAACCAACTTCCCGGCTGCGTCAAAGAAAGAGCGTAGGCTTCAGCTTGCGTTCTTTGGCAACGCGCCGGGAGGTTCGTTTAACTATGAAAAATGGTATTTGTGGCGGGGATTGATCGACGCGGCACAGAAAGCAGGAGCGGACCTGTGGTTTGTTGCCGGTGAAATGATTGGCTACTCGCCGGATGCGGTTTTATACGATTTGGGTGGGTTGAAGCAGGTAGACGGAATTATTGCCTGGGGGGCTTTTTCGGGTCCCGAAATTTCTCAAAGCTCTGCCCAAAAATTTCTGACGCGTTTTCAGGGCATTCCGGTGGTCAGCGTGGAATTCCCCGTGGACGGCTGCTCGTTGGTGCAGTTTGATACCCGTAAGGGCTTCAAAGATACGCTGGACCACCTGATCCAGGTTCACGGTCGAAAGCGAATTGCGTTTGCCGTTGAGGGAGATCAGGCGATGGAGGAGCGGGGGAGCGTTTTCATTGAGATGATGCGAGAACGCGGCTTATACAATCCTGCCCTGGTAGGAAATTTGTTGGAATTTTTGGAATACGGCTTTGTTCCAGGGGTAGACTTTGACGCAATTATTGGTTTTTCGGATGCTGTGGCGGTCAAGGTGATCAATGATTTGCGGGACATGGGCTACATGGTTCCGCAAGACGTGGCTGTGACCGGGTTCAATGATGGGCAGGAGGCGCGGGGCAGCGTGCCGCCACTGACATCGGTGCGGCTGCCTTTTCGCTGGGCAGGGCAGCGAGCGGTTGAGTTGTTGATCGATCAGATTGAAGGAAAGATTGATACTCCGCAAATCGAAAGCGTGGACACGTATTTGATTACGCGGCGGTCGTGCGGCTGCCTGGAGCCGATGGCAGAGGGGGCGGCAGCTTCTGAACCGCTGCTGCCAGAAAAATCCCTGGACGAAATGCTGTTGGAGCGGCGGGACGAGGTGGTGCGGGCGATTTCTGAGAACATGGGTACATGGATGTCTGCGCAGGCCAACCGTTGGGCCGAGCAGCTTTTGGATTTGTTCCTTGATGAAATTCACCAACCTGCGGAACAAGTGGCGGCTGAAAGTTCGCGTAATTTTCTATATGCGTTGGATGGATTGTTGCGTGAGGCACTCCTGGAGGGCAGCAACATCAGCCGCTGGCAGAACGCTATTACGGTGCTGCGGCGGTATCTGTTTGGGTACCTGGACCCTTTGGCGCTGCGGCACGCTGAAAATTTGACTCAGCAAATGCGCGTGATGGTTGCTCAGTCAGCGATTCGCTCTGAAATTTTTCAGACCTGGCATATGTCTCAGCGTACGGAGATCATGCGGCAGGTCGAGTCCGATTTGCTGTTGGCCTCTGATTTCGCCGAGATGCTGTGCGTGTTGAACGAAGGTCTGCGAAGGTTGAAGCTCAAGGATTTCTACCTGGTGGTTTATGAGGAGGGCGAGGGCCAGGTGGACGTTCCCAGGCTGGTCTTGGCTCATCGTGACGAGGTAGATCTGCCGGTGGAGGGGTATGAGGGGCCTTTTGGGCCTACGGATATACTGCCAAAAGGTGTACTGGCGAGTGGGCGGCCGCATTTTCTGGTGATCGAAGCGCTGCATTTTCAGAACGAGCAGTTGGGCTATATTGTTTTTGACGTGGAGCCGCCCGACGACCCCAGCGAATGTGATGTGTTCCAGGCCCTGCGGATGCAGGTGAGCAGCGCTTTGAAGGGGGTGCGCTTGCGGCGGCAGTTGCATGAAGCGTTGAGCGAAGCTGAAGAAGCTAACCAGTTGAAGAGCCGCTTTCTATCGATGGTCAGCCACGAACTGCGAACGCCACTTAACCTGATCGTTGGGCTGAGCGAGATGGCCATGCGGCAGCAAGCGCGGGGCGGGAAAGCCTCGAAAGAGATGTTGAAAAAATTCAACGAGCAGATCTACGCTTCGGGGCAGCACCTGGACCGCTTGATCCGAGATGTATTGGATTTGGCTAGCAGTCAGGTTGGGCAGATGGCTTTGATGAAAAAGCCGATGGATCTTGTGCCAGTGCTGAAGGACGCGGCGGGGATGGGCAGGCAGTTGGCAGAACAGAAGAACCTGGCATTCCGCGAGGTGCTGGGCGAGAATCTGCCTATGGTGGATGCGGACAAGACTCGGATTCGGCAGGTGTTGTTGAATTTGCTGAGCAATGCAGTGAAGTTCACCGCGCATGGCGAAGTGGTTTTGAGCGCAGCGCGAGCAGGCGACTTGATTCAAATCTCGGTGCAAGACACCGGGTTGGGAATTGCTGAAGATGAGCAAGAGCGTATTTTTGACGAGTTCCAGCAGTCCGACCGATCCATGGTGCGAGGGTACGGCGGGATTGGCTTGGGGCTGGCAATTACCCGGCGGCTGGTGGAGCTGCACGGTGGGAAGATTTGGGTCACCTCCAGCGGTACGTTGGGTGGTGGTTCAACCTTCACGTTTACGCTACCGGCAATGGCCGAAGCAGTTGAGGAGGCGGTTGTTCCCAGTTCGCGGGAAGGGAAGGTATTAATTTTAACGAAATCCGCGGCTTCCGCCTATGATTTGAAGGGCCATTTGGTGAAGAGCGGTTTTCAGGTGGAGGAGTTGGTAGTGCAAGACCCGCAAGAGGCCCTCGAATCAATGTTGACCTCACCGCCTGGCGCGGTGGTGCTGGACATTGCCCCGGCAGCGGAACAGGGCTGGGAAATTATCAAGAAATTGAAGGAAAATCCATCCACTCAAGACATACCGGTGCTGTTCTTCTCGCTGATGGTGGAGGAGAACGTTGGCTCGGTGTTTGAGATGGATTATTTGGAGAAGCCTGTGGGCGCAGACCAATTAGTCAGTGCTTTGCGCAGACATGGGGTGAAATTGGGCGGGGGGAAGGGGACAGCAAAGGTCCTGATTGTGGATGACGAGCCGGGGATTTTGGACTTGCACACCCGCATGGTCCAAGCGGAAATGCCGGAATGTATTGTGCTGCAAGCTACCGACGGCGTGCAGAGCCTGGAGATTATGCGGAAAGAGCAGCCCGATTTGGTACTGCTAGATTTGATGATGCCGGAACTGGATGGGTTTGGCGTGTTGAAAATTATGCAGGAGGACCAAAACCTGCGCAGAATCCCAGTGATTATTCTGAGCGCCCAAACCCTGACCCGGCGGGAGATTGCGCGCTTGAACCAGGGGGTGGCGGCGGTGTTGGGCAAGGGTTTGTTCTCTACCGATGAGATTATCGAGCGCATTCGGGGATTGTTAATACGAACCACGCGCCTGGGAAGCGAATCGCAGCACCTGGTGCACCAGGCGATGGCGTATATCCATGAGCACTACAAAGAGCCGGTTTCCAGGGTGGATGTGGCCCGCCATTTGAATGTCAATGAGCAATATCTGTCGCGGTGTTTTTCGCGAGAAATTGGCATTGGACCAATGGCTTATCTGATGCGCTTTCGGGTGGAGCAGGCCAAGCGAATGCTGGAACAAGGTAACCACACCATCACCCATGTGGCGCTCGAGGTAGGGTTGTCGAGTCAATCGTATTTTTCCAGGCTGTTCCTTCAGGAGACCGGCATCACACCTTCGGCCTATCAACGTGGGGAGCGGGGAAAGAAATAAGGGCTCTATGGGTAACATGCTCAGAGGGGGAGAGAATTCAGGCCTCTTTTGCCTCTGGCAGCGTAGCAACGAAATTGGTTACAAAAGTACACGAGAAGGTTGTTTCTGTAAATGACTTGACCGGTGATCCCTGGTATTAATATATCGTGCCTGCTGGAAATCTCTGAGTACCTGTCCGAAAATTCGGAAGGGAAGCGATTTTGAGGTTGTTGTGCGTGCGAAGCACGCACAACAACCTCAAAATCGCAAACCTCCCCAAAAATTTTTAGGATAGGATCGAAAGCTTTGACGATCTTTGAAAGTTCAGAGGCAAACGATGCTGCGAACCTGCCTGATTGCTGCTCATGACCCGTGGTTCATCCAGCTTCTCAGAGTGTATTCTGAAGAAAGCGGATTCAGGGTGGTTCAGGCCTATGAAGGTCAGGATGTGCTACCGGTCATTCATCAGGAGTCTCCCCAGGTGATCTTACTGCAGGCTGATTTGCCTGGGCGGGTTAAATCGGCAGAGGTGTTAAAGTCTATTCGCAACGATCCTCGGGCGATGTTAATTCCATTGCTGGTTTTTTCCTGGGAGGGACATGGTGCGCTTCCTGACGGGCAAGCGGGCGTTACAGCACATTTAACTGAGCCGGTAACATATGATGCCTTTGTCGATGCGTTGAATCAGGCCGGCATATGCCTCTGAGTTGTGGTTGAGACGCAATGGATATGTTTACGACAGAAAACAATCGTAATTTCGGCAAGAAAAAGCTAATCATCCTGGTTCTCTGGGAGTTGCCGTGGCAGCTGCCGCATTTTGGGGTGTGAGAGCGGCTTCGCCGCTCTCACACCCCAAAATGCGGGGTTCACTACGCCAATTCCCAATGACCCATCATCCTGCCAAGCTGGTAAAATAGGGGATATCTTATCCGCCCCTGGAGTTTGAATGCAGGCTCAAGAAGCATCCCCCTGGTACATTCGTTTTGCAAAATATATCTTGCGCAAGGTGCTGGTTTTTGACCTGGCACTGGTTGCTTTGACGGCAGCATCGTTTTGGTTTGCCGGTCCGTGGAGCGCTTTAGCCTATAGCGACCGCCTGTTTTGGGTGGGTGTTGTTGTCATTTTAGCGGGCGGGTTGGCGCTGATGGTCATGTCGTTTGTTCGGCGAGACGAGCAGACGCGGATAGCGCCAGAGCCAGGAGAGCCAGGAAATGTGCTCCGGCGGACTCCGAGTATGCTTTCAGGAACAGATAAGCGGTATAATATTTCGACTCAGTTGTGGTTGATCGGTTTGGGCTGTATAGGTTTCAGTGTTTTGATGTACAATCTTCTCTCATGACTTTATGTAAAGTAACTACTTAGACAGCGGTGTGCCCCTCCAATAGGGAGGCGCTTCAAAGCTGCGGAGCAACATTCAACCAACGTTTGTTACATTCTTCACTCTCTGAGCAGTTATGATAAAACAAGAATACTTGCCGGTCTTCCGGCTGGAATTTTGAGAGGAATCCTTATCGTAAGGAGAGGCCAAGTTGAAATTTAGATTCCCCATATTGTTATTGTCGGTCTTGGTGATGTTAACGCTCTCAGCCTGTGGGAGCGGAGCAGGTGGGAAGGCAACGCCTACACCCGTTCCGCAGATCGTTAGTTACGAGAAGTCGCTCTTCACCGTTGAGCGCGGGTCGATCGTTTCTCTCGACAGCCTGATGGGTGAGATTGTTCCATCCAAACAAGACGAGTTGTTTTTCCGGTCTTCAGGGTTTGTCACTCGGATCGCTGTTAAACAAGGCGACCAGGTGAAGCAAGGAGATATCCTGGCGGAATTGCAGGTGGAGGATCTGGTGAGCCAGCTTCAGCAGGCTCAGATTGACCTGGAGGTTGCCCAGGCGAATCTGGCCAGTTCTCGGGCGCAGCGGGAGTTTGATCTCAAACAGGCGGAAGCCAATGTGGTGATCCTGCGGGCGCGCATGGAGATGGCAAAGATGGATGTCGAACAGTCGTCAGGGTCAGGTAGAGTAAGAGCTGAGTTGAACTTACAGATTGCCGAGCAAAATTTGCTGCTGGCCGAAGAGACATTGAAGCTGAAGACCGAAGGCGTTGATTCCTATATGGAACAAGCTGTGAAGCGCAGTGAGCTTTCGGTAGAGCGACTGGAGCGCTTGCTTTCTGAGCGGCAAATTGTAGCTCCTTATGATGGAATTGTCCTGCGCATGTCCTTGCGGGCTGCCCAGCAGATGAATGCCTTTGAAGTAGCGATCGTTGTTGGGGACCCAACCGATCTGGTCGTTCGCGGCCCCTACGATTATGATTTGGCTGATATTCTGAATGAAGACTCTGAGGTGAATTTCTACCTGACCAGAGATGCGAAGAATTTCTACCCAGTGAAGTATTTGCCAAATTTCCTGGCTGTTACGGCTTCAACGGAGCGGAGCACAAGTGGGCTGTCTGCTTCCAATTACCTTTATTTCACTGTTCCCGAAGATCTTCCAAAGGAAGAAATTCGGGTTGGGCGATCGGTGCAGTTGGAAATTGTTCTGGGCAAAAAGGATGATGTTCTCTTGCTGCCTCCAGCGGCGATTCGCGAGTATAAGGGGTTGCAGTTTGTTATCGTTCAGGACGGTGACAGCCGGCGCCGGGTGGAAATTAGCGAAGTGGGATTGAAAGCCCTGGATAAATGGGAAGTTGTGGCGGATTTGCAAGAGGGCGACCAGGTTGTCGGGCCTTGATTGGAGCCTGAACAATGCAAAATACATCGAAAAATTTGCTCCAGTCCATTAAGAATCTTCCCCGCAAGGCAATTGGATGCTTGGGGCTGGTGATCTTTGCGCTGCCAGGTTTGATTGGGGTGCTGTCGGCAAGATTGTGGGATTGGCTATCGAGTTCGACATCCCTTTTCATGGTGGTTTTTAAACGCCTGCGCCACAACGTTGGGCTGGCGATCAGCGCGGTGGTGGGCATTGTCGCGGTTTTGGGGATGGTAGTGTGCGTGCCGGTATTCTCCCACGCTGTGTCTGGCAAGGTGTTGCGGGCACAGTTGGAAGAACGCGCCTACAGCTCACACCGCAGATTGTTCAGCCTGCACATGTATTACATGAGCCAGGGTTCTGCTCAGGAAATTACCTTAGCGGATGCTATCAGGGTTGAAAACTATATCAAGACGGCATTTCCTGAGTTGGTCGGAGTGAACGTCGATCGGGTTGTGACCGAACTGCAATCCAGCGCTTTGGGCTGGAAGCCAGTTGAGATGAAAACAAAAACAGTGCAAGAGCCTGATGAGGTCTGGCTGCAAATGGGCTTTGTGGGCATCGACATGGTCCCGGAAAACGGTGTGTTGATCGAAGGGCAGTGGCCCGACCTGGAGGCATCTCGGACTGGCCCTGTGCAGGTTGCAGTGATGGCTTCGGCTGCAGATAAAGCGTTTCTCAATGTGGGCGACCGCTTCCGGTACAACGACCTGGAAATCGTTATTTCAGGATTGTGGGAGGCCAAACAACCAAGAGATACCATTTGGTTTGCCCTCCCATCGGTCAGCTATTCCAATATGATGTGGGTCCCTCCGGAGATCTTTGCCGAGCGGTTAGCCGGGGTGATCAATCGGCCGGTTTTCTACGCCTCCTGGTATGTGATGACGGACGATGAAGGCCTGCAATATGCAGGCGCGAACGATTATGCCAAGGGTTTAGTTCGGATGGATCTCGAGCTGAACAGAATGCTGCCGGGTATCATCACCGATTACACACCGATTGAACAGTTGCAGGCTTACCAACAACGAGCTGACTCTCTGACCACACTGTTCTATGCAGTGGGCGGGCCGATGGTGATTCTGGCTTTATTATTCATCGGCTTGACGGCGACGATTGCGGTGCAGCAGTACCAACAAGAAACAGCAACCATGCGTGGGCGCGGAACCAGCTGGGGCCAGATTGTCTCGTTGAACATCCTAGAAAGCGTGCTGTTGATTCTGGCGGCGATCATCCCATCGATTTTGGTAGGGTTGGGCGCGGCGTCGCTCATGGGGCGGACTCTGTCGTTCTTGAAGTTCACCAGTCGTGAGGGCATGGCCTTAACCCTGCAGGGACTCAATTTGACCTGGTTCTTGCTGGCGGCTGTCGCGATTATCATTGCGCGGCTTATCCCATCGATGAGTATTTCGCGGACCTCGATCATCCGGGTGAAGCAAGAGCAATCGCGAGCGACCAGCAAGCCTTTCTGGCAGCGCTTTTACCTGGATTTTATCCTACTGCTGCCGGGGGTGTACTCTTATGTGACGATGAGCGGGCTGGCGAAACCTTCGCGCTTTATGCCGCGGTTGCAGATCGAAGGGGTAGAACAGTATCGGGACCCGCTGTTGTTTGTTGCGCCCGCGCTGTTTGCTATGGCGGTGTGCATGATCTCTCTGCGGGTGCTGCCGTGGGTATTAAAACTTCTCACGCGCCTTGCCGACCATATCCCGGGGGTGTGGGCATATCTTTCCGTGCAGCAAATTGCTCGCCGGCCGCAAGACCATTCCAGCGCATTGCTGTTGATTATGATGTCGTTGAGTATTTCGATCTTCTCGGCTTCAACGGCGAAGACACTGGATAAATGGTTGCATGACTCGATTTACTATCGATCCGGGGCTGACCTGGTGGTGCACGAGTACGTGGTGGAAGGTGGTACGGGGAGTTTGTCCGGCCCGCCCGCCGACCCCTCATCTCGACCGACGATTTCTGAAGCCGATTTGAACGTTGAGGGATACCTGACGATTGAAGAGCATATGAAGCTGCCCAGCATTGAAGGGGTGGCTCGAGTTGGCAGATACGAAACCAACTTCTCGTATGGCGCTGGGGAGCAGCGGGCGATCTTGTTAGGTATCGACAGGCTGGAATTTCCCAACGCCGCGTTCTACCGGGAGGATTTCACCGGGCAATCGTTGGGCAGTTTGATGAACCTGTTGGGGATGGAACCCATGGGAGTGCTGGTTCCTCGCGATTTGGCTGAACAGTACGGTTTACAAGTGGGCGACCAGTTGAATATTGCGGCGATCATCCTAGATCAATTAGTTGAGCGTGAACTGGTGATTGTAGGAATGTACGATTATTTCCCAACGATTTATCCAGACGGGCGCATCACCTTGATTATTAACCTCGAAGCTCTTTTTGACAACCCGGATACGGCGATTGGTTACGACCTGTGGCTAAATATTCGCGAGGACACCGATGTGCCGCTGTTGTTGGAGCAAATTAAGCAGTTGATTGGCAGCCAGGGAGCGGTGGTAGAGGTGCGTGGCGACGCCTTGCGCGAAGTGCGTGAGATGATGGACCAGCCCGAACGGGTGGGTTTGTTTGGTGTTTTGAACGTGGGCTTTCTGGCGACCGGGTTGATGCCGGGGATTGGATTTGTGCTGTATTCGTATGCTTCGCTGCGGCGCAGGTTCATCCAGTTGGGTATCTTGCAGGCGATTGGCCTTTCGGTGAAGCAACTCATCGGGTATCTTGCGCTAGAGCAGTTTATTTTGATGGGATTGGCCATTGGCCTGGGCGCGGTCATCGGTTTGGTGACCAGCAAGTTGTTTGTGCCGTTCTTGCAGATCAGCACGGAAACCGGCACGCCGATCCCGCCGTTTGAGGTGTTGATTGGCTGGGCGGAGTCGGCCTGGCTGAGTCTGGCGTTCGGGTTAGTGTTGTTCATGACCATGATCGGGACGATCTACTACCTGGCCCAGATGAAGGTATTCCAGGCGGTGAAGATGGGCGAATCAGCTTAAAGGTGAGGTGAGCGATGAATATGCAAAGCGAGAAAAAGCCCATAATTATCTGTGAAAATCTGGTCAAGATCTATAAGGTCGTCGATCTTGAGGTGGTGGCCTTGCAGGGACTTGACCTGATTGTTGAGCGCGGGGAAATGCTGGGGATTGTGGGTACTTCGGGGTCGGGAAAATCGACTTTGATGAACACGTTGGGCGGGTTGGACCGCCCCTCGGCTGGACGCGTGTTGGTGGATGGCATCGATCTGTTGAGCCTTTCGGACCAGGCTATGAACCAATACCAGCGGTCAAAGGTGGGGTTTGTTTGGCAGCAAACGTCGCGCAACCTGATCCCTTACCTGACCGCGCAGGAGAATGTGGAACTGCCGATGACAATGGCCCTGGTGACTGACCGGCGAGCTCGGCGAGAGTGGTCGGAGTGGCTGCTGAATGAGGTTGGACTGTACGACCGGCGGGAGCATAAGCTGTCTCAGCTTTCGGGCGGGCAGCAGCAGCGCGTGGCCATTGCGGTAGCGCTGGCCAACAAGCCTGTGCTGCTGCTGGGCGACGAGCCCACCGGCGAGGTGGATTCAGTGACGGCACAGTCGATTATGGACACCTTCCGAAAGTTGCGGGAGGACATGGATTTGACGGTGATCATCGTCACCCACGACCCGCGCATTGCCGAGCAGGTGGACCGGGTGGTTGCGATCCGCGATGGGAAGATCAGTACCGAGACGATCCGGCAGGTGAGCCAGTTGGAGCAGGTCATGGCGCATCCCAGCGGGGATGATGCTGGACTGGATCCGGGCGAGGTGCTGGCGGAGAAACTGCAAGAACAGGTGAGCTTCCAGGAGTTCGTGGTGTTGGATTCGGCTGGACGGCTGCAGATTCCCAAAGAGCTGCGTGAGCAGTTGGGAATTGGGAAGCGTGCCCAGCTTGAACTGGGTGACAATGCGATTATCATCCGCCCGGTGGAAGGCCAGGGAGATGATAAGCCGAAGCACCTGTCGATTGAAGAGCAGATTGGTTTGCTGTTCGCCCAAGAGACGGGGCCGCAGGATAAGGCAGGCAGCGTGAAGCGGCTGAAGGGATCTCGAGGAAAATAGGAAGATAACCATGATGGCAAACCAAAATTCTCCAGAAGAAGCCACTGCCCAAACTCCTGTGAATGAGGCGAATGCTGAACCAGCAGAGACAAAAATCGGAACAAACACAGTGCGCGTTGAAAATGTATCCCGCATTTACCAGGTGGGAACGAACGAAGTGGCGGCGCTGAGTGACTTGTCGATTGAAATTCCTAAAGGCGTGCTGGCGGCGTTGAAAGGACGGTCGGGGTCGGGCAAGACGACTTTGCTGAATATTATTGGCGGCTTGGATAAACCAACCCGGGGTGAAGTCTACCTGTTTGGACGGCCGCTTTCGCAAATGGCTCAGGAAGAGCTAACCGACATCCGCCGGCACCAGATTGGATTTGTGTTCCAGTCCTTTGCCATCATGCCGACCTTTTCGGCGGTAGAAAATGTTGAGTTGATGCTGCGCATTGCAGGGATCACCGCCGACCGGCGCAAAATGGCACTGCGGGCCTTGGAGATTGTGGGGTTGGGGCCTTGGGCGGATCACCGCCCATGGGAGCTTTCGGGCGGGCAGCAGCAACGCGTGGCTATTGCGCGGGCACTCTCGACTCACCCGGATTTGATCCTGGCGGATGAGCCGACAGGCGAGCTGGATAGCGGCACCGGGCGACAGATTATGGCGCTGTTCCGCTACATTGTCGACAAAGAAGGAATCACTATTGTGATGGCAACACACGACCCGATGGTGGAGGAGTATGCGCATCTGGTGGTTGACCTGGCCGATGGCCGAGTGAAGGATGTGCGGCACCCCCAGCATTCCTGATCGAAGAGCGGAGGTGTCAACTTATGAAAATTAGCAAGCTGGTAATGGCAGGACTGGCGATATTTGTGCTGGTTGGCTGTTCAGTTGGCAGTCCGACGGCGACGTCTGCTCCGGAGCAGGTTGACGCTGCTACTGCAACAGCGCTGCCATTGAAGGTGCCTACGGCGCGGGTGTTTCCAACGTTTACACCCAAGCCAACAGCCATTCCACGAGCACTTTCAGAGGCCGATATGTACACATTTGAGCAGGCCCGAAAGATTGGACGGGGCGTTAATTTGGGGAATGCGTTGGAAGCGCCAAACGAAGGCGAGTGGGGCGTGGTGCTGGAGGAGCGCTTCTTTGACCTGATTCGAGATGCTGGATTTAATTCGGTGCGTGTTCCCATTCGCTGGTCAAACCACGCGCTTTCCGAAGCACCCTACACGATCGATGAAGCTTTCTTCGAGCGGGTGGATTGGGTGGTGGAGAACGCGCTGGAACGTGACCTGGTGGTGATTATCAACATGCACCACTACGAGGAGATCTTTAAAGAGCCCGAAAAACACAAGGAACGTTACCTGGCGCTGTGGGCACAGATTGCGGAGCGCTATCAGGGCCAGCCCGAGGATTTGTATTTTGAACCGCTGAACGAGCCGAACGGCCAGCTCAATTTTTACTGGAATACTTATCTGACGGAAGTACTGGCACTGATTCGCGACAGTAACCCGCAGCGGATGGTGGTTCTGGGGCCGACCGATTGGAACAGCCTGTTCACTCTGGCGTCGCTGCGGCTGCCTGAAGACGATCGCAATATCATTGTCACATTCCACTACTACTTGCCTTTTGAGTTCACGCATCAAGGCGCGGAGTGGGCGGAGGGCTCGGATGCCTGGCTGGGAACGAAATGGCCCGAGTCGAATAAAGCCGGGGATATGATCCGCGCGAATTTCAGGGCGGCGGACGAGTGGAGCAAGCTCAATGGGCGGCCGATTTTCCTGGGCGAGTTTGGGGCATACCGCAAAGCGGATATGGAATCGCGGGCGCTGTGGACAGCACATGTGGTCCGAACAGCGGAGGAATTTGGTTTTGGTTGGGCCTATTGGGAGTTTTGCTCGGGCTTTGGCGTCTACGACCTGACCCGAGATGATTGGAACGAGGCCTTGCTTACCGCACTTTTGCCATAGTGGTGTGAGATTGGAGACGGGTCTATAATTAAAGCAGCAAGCAATCCTGATTAAGGAGAAATGCATGGCTACAATCACAATCCGGGATGTGCAGACTTTCCTGGTGCAAACCGGCGGGCCGGGGGCGCGGTTTGTGGTGGTGAAGGTGCTGACGTCGGAGCCGGGGCTATACGGGTTAGGCTGCGCGACTTTCACGCAGCGTTACGCGGCAGTGGTGGGGGCATTAAAGCATCACGTCATTCCGTTTGTGCTGGGTAAGGATGTTTTGCGCAGCGAGGAGCTGTTCCAGATGAACCTGGTGCAGGGTTACTGGCGAAACGGCCCCGTTCTCAATAACGCGATCTCGGGGATCGATCAAGCGCTGTGGGACATCAAGGGCAAGCTGGCGAACATGCCCGTGTACGACCTGCTGGGCGGCAAGTGCCGGGAAGGAGCGGCGGTGTATACGCACGCGGATGGGCGCGACCCGCAGGAAGTGCTGGAAAATGTGCAGAAGTTCCGCGAACAGGGATATCGATACGTGCGCATTCAGATGGGCGGGTACGGCGGTAAGCAGGATTCCCTGCCCAAACCGGAAAGCGCGCCGGGGGGAGCTTATTTTGACCCGCGAGCCTATACGCGTAACATGCTGCGCATGATGGAGTATGTGCGCGAGCACGTGGGCGGTGAGGTGGAACTGCTGCATGATGTACACGAGCGCTTATCGCCGATCGATACGGTTAAATTCGCCAAGGATGTGGAGCCGTTTAACCTGTTTTTCCTGGAAGATTCACTGGCGCCGGAGGATATCGAGTACTTCCGTATGATCCGCCAGCAGTGCGCCACGCCGATCGCGATGGGTGAACTGCTCAATAATCCCCGCGAGTGGCGTTTGATGATTGAGGAGCGGTTGGTGGACTTCTTGCGCATGCACGTCAGCCAGATGGGTGGCATCACCGCGGCAAGGAATGCCGCGTTGCACGCCCAAATCTACGGCATCCGTACGGCGTGGCACGGCCCAGGCGACACTTCGCCGGTGGGACACGCAGCCAACCTGCACCTGGATCTGTGGGCGCCAAACTTCGGTATTCAGGAGTGGTGCCGGTTTGACAGCCTGGTTTATGATATGTTCCCTGGGCTGCCGGTGGTGCGCAATGGGTATATGTACCCCAGCGACAAGCCCGGCCTAGGAATTGATTTTGACGAAACATTAGCCGCCAAATACCCAGTCAAGGACGAGGTGGATTGGTGGACTCAGACACGTTTGCCTGATGGGAGCCCTACAAGACCATGACACGCTTTGCATATGTTGGTACCTATACATCTACTGAAAAAGACCAGCCACACCGCAAGGAAGGCATCTACGTTTTTCATGTGAACCCGGCGGATGGAAAATTGACGTTGTCATCGACCGCGGAGAGCGGAATAAATCCTTCGTTTTTGACCATTCATCCCAGCCGAAAGTATCTCTATTCAGTGAATGAGATGATAGAAGGCGAGGTCAGTTCGTTTGCGATTGATGAGGTGCATGGCACGCTGACGCGCATGAATAGCCAGCCCACCCACGGCGCGCACCCGTGTTACATTAGCGCGGCCCCAACAGGAAAGTGGGTGATGACATCCAACTATTCAAGTGGGAGCGTGGCGGTATACCCGGTGTTAGAGGATGGGCAGTTGGGCGCGCCGAGTGACTTTGTGGAGCACAGCGGCAAACTGGGGCCGAATACGAATCGGCAAGAGCGTGCTCATGCTCATTCGATTGATTTTGACCCCAGCGGGCAGTTCGTTTTGGCGGCGGATTTAGGCCTGGACAAGTTGTTTGTGTACCGCCTGGATGAAACGACGGGCAAGCTGGCGGCGCACGGGGCGGGTATACCGACCGAGCCGGGGGCCGGGCCCCGGCACTTTACCTTCCATCCCAATGTGCGGTTCCTGTACGTGGCGAATGAGCTGAATTGTACGGTGACAGCTTATGAATGGGATGCGAGGACAGGGACTGCCGACTCAGTGCACACGCTGAGCACTCTGCCTGCGGGTTTTGATCAATTCAACCTGGTGGCGGATATACATTTTGATGGCTCGGGGCGCTACCTTCTGGTTTCTAACCGCGGGCACAACAGCCTGGCAATTTTCGAGGTGGAACCGGACAGCGGATCGATGGTGGCGCTGGGCCATACGCCCAGCGGAGGCAATTGGCCGCGCAATTTTGGTGTTGAACCATCGGGGGCCAACCTCTATGCCGCCAACGAAACCTCCGGCGACCTGGCGGCCTTCCGCTTTGATCGGGAGAGCGGCGCGGTGACAGCGGGCGAAGTATACAAAGTGCCTGCCCCGGTATGCGTGAAGTTTTTGGATTTATAGGGAGTGACATGCTAGATCGCGATGTGCTGGTGACTTTTGGAGAGCAGGCCGAACAAGAGGTTCGGGAGAACATCCTGCGGTTTTGGATGGAAAAGGTGATGGATCGGGAGAACGGGGGCTTTTTTGGAGAGGTGTCGTTTGAGGGCATGGTCAAACCGCAGGCCAAAAAGGGCGGCATCTTGACCAGCCGGATTGTGTGGACGTTCTCGCATGCTTTCCTCCAGTTTGGCGACCCGAAGTACCTGGCGGCGGCGACGCATGCTTTCCGCTTCCTGGCGGATCATTTGTGGGACGCGGAATATGGTGGGATTTATTTTAGCGTTGATTACCAGGGGCGGCCTGTGGATGTGATGAAGCATGTGTATGCCAACTCGTTTGCCATGTACGGGTTGGCTGAATACTACAGGGCTTCCGGTGACCAGCAGGCGTTGGAGATGGCGATCAAGATTTTCGAGTTGTTTGAAGAGCACTGCCGGGATGCCCAATGGGGCGGGTATCTGGAGGCATTTAGCCGGGAGTGGAGTTTGATCAACGATGCGCGCCTGTCGGATAAAGAGGCTTTCAACATTCCTAAGTCAATGAACACACATCTGCACCTGATGGAGGCTTTCACCTGCCTGTTGCGGGCGTGGGATTCGCCGCTGTTGAAGCAGCGGTCCAAGGAAATGATTGAGATCTTCCTGGAGAAGATTATCGATCCAAAGAACGCGCACTTTCTGTTGTTCTTTGAGGCGGACTGGACCCCGACCGCACATGAAATTTCTTACGGGCATGACATTGAAGGCAGTTGGCTGCTGACCGAGGCGGCGGACGTGCTGGGCGATCCGGATGTGATTGCGCGGGTGCGACCGGTGGCCATCCGAATGGCCGAGGCTGTTTTCACGGAAGCGCTGGATTCGGACGGGGCGATTCTTTACGAGGCGAAGCCCGAACGGTTGACCCACGATTTCAAAGAATGGTGGGCGGAGGCAGAGACGGTAGTGGGCTTTTTAAACGCTTATCAACTGACCGGCGACGAGAAATTCTGGCGGGCAGCGTTGAACGCCTGGGAGTGGATTCAGTTGTACCTGGTAAACCGTCAAGATGGAGAATGGTATGCGAGGCGCACTCGAGATTTGCAGGTGGTGGAACAGTCGATGACGAGCTTCTGGAAGTGCCCTTATCACAACAGCCGCTGCTGCTTCGAGGTACTTGAACGAGTTGAAAAGCTGGAGCAGGCGGAATGAAAGCAATTTTGGTGTTGTTTGACTCGTTGAACCGGCGCTTTCTGCCGCCATATGGCGCAGAGGGAGTGCACGCGCCGAACTTTCAGCGCCTGGCCGAGCACAGTGTGACCTTTGACAACTGCTACGTGGGCAGCATGCCGTGCATGCCCGCCCGACGAGAGCTGCACACCGGGCGCTACAATTTTTTGCACCGCAGTTGGGGGCCGATCGAGCCGTTTGATGTATCCATGCCAGAACTACTGCGCCAGCATGGCATCTATACTCACCTGGTGAGTGATCATTTTCACTATTGGGAAGACGGAGGCGCATCGTATCACAACCGGTATAGCACTTGGGAAGGCGTGCGCGGGCAAGAGGGTGACTTATGGAAAGGTGAGGTGCGGGACCCAGACATTCCCAATACACTGCACACGAACCGGGCCGGGGCCAGAAACTGGCGGCAGGATTGGGTGAACCGCAGGTACATGAGCGACGAAAAATCGCATCCGCAGCATTTGACCTTCGAACTGGGGCTGGAGTTTTTGCGGAGAAATGCCGGAGAGGATAGCTGGTTCCTGCAAATCGAGGCATTTGACCCGCACGAGCCGTTTTTTGCGCCGCAAAAGTACAGAGACCTGTATCCGCACGAGTATGACGGACCGCATTTTGACTGGCCGGATTACGACCAGGTGCGCCAGTCGCCGCTGGAGGTGCAGCACATGCGTTTTGAGTACGCGGCGCTGGTGAGCATGTGCGATGCGCATTTGGGCAAGGTGCTGGATTTGATGGACGAGCACGATTTATGGAAAGACACGCTCCTGATTGTGGGTACCGACCACGGCTTTTTATTGGGAGAACACGATTGGTGGGGGAAAAATATCCAGCCATTCTACGACGAAATTGCCCATACGCCATTGTTCATTTGGGACCCGCGCAGCGGGCGAAGGAGTGAGCGGTGTGCCAGCCTGGCGCAGATGATTGATCTGCCTGTGACATTGTTAGAGTATTTTGACGTAGATCGTCCAGCGGAAATGCAGGGTGTTTCTCTGCGTGAGGCGCTTGCCAGCGGAGCTCCGACCCGCGAGGCGGCTTTGTTTGGAATGCTTGGCGGGCACATCAATGTAACCGACGGCCGCTATGTTTATATGCGGGCGCCGGTTTCGCCAAATAATACGCCGTTGTACGAATACACGCTGATGCCTGCGCATATGAATAAGCTGTTCGGCGTGGAAGAAATGCGCGGGGCAGAAATGACCGGGCCGCTGCCTTTCACACAGGGCTGCCCGGTGATGCGTATTCCAGCCAGAGGGTCGAGCGGGCCGCATTCGTTTGGGACGCTGTTATTTGACCTGGAAAATGATCCAAAGCAGAAATTGCCTTTGAACGACCCGGCGTTGGAAAAGCGCATGGTGGCGCACCTTCTGCGTTTGATGCGGGAGAATGACGCGCCGGGCGAACAATATGTGCGCGTGGGGCTGCCTGTGCCCGGGTAAAGGAGTCGCCATGAACCAGCCTGTCGGAAAACGAACGGTGGTGGAACCGGGCTGTGAAGTGGAAGTGGAATTTGTGTACGAAGGGGGCGAGCGCGAGACACAGATTCTGAGCCTGGTGCCGGACGACGAAGCCGACTTTCTGCAGGGGTTGCTTGGCGTGGGGACGCCGATGGCGAAGGCATTGATGGGGTACCCGGAAGGAGAGCGGGTGTTTTACCGCCAGGCAGACCTGCTGGAGGTGCGCATCCTGAAGGTTGTGCCGGGAGGCGGCAAGCGCGGAGAGGGCGTGGCAGAACGCCGGGAAGAGAATTTGCGCAAGGCCCAGCACCATGCAGAGTTGGGCAACGCGATTGCCTTCGCGGCCTCTTTCAGCGGGAAGTGGGGCGATTATGACCCATCCAAGCTGACAGAAGAGTGGGAAGAGAAGAAGCCAGCAGAGCCTGGAGAAGAAGACACCACAGACGATGACTGAAACCCCAAACCCCGTGACCATTGGAAAGATGGCACGGGGTTTGGGTATAGAGATTGGTTAGTTGCAGCATTTCCCCGTGCCGCTACGGGGAACGGAGGGGTCCTAACGACTGTAGATAGACAACAGGTCTTCGATGATGGCGTAACCGGTGGCGAGGCGACCGGCGCCGGGACCGATCAGGGTAACCTCGTCGAGCAGTTGGGTGGTGTAGGTGACGGCGTTGGTGGCGCCAGAAACACGGGCCAGGGGATGGGCGAGCGGCAGGCGCTGCGGACGTACCGAGGCTGACAGCTTGCCGTCAATCATCTCCAGCGCGCCGATTAGCTTCCAGACCTGACCGGCAGACGCGGCTTCCTGAATATCGGCGGGGGTTAAGGCAGTGATTCCGGTTCGATTGACTTGGTTGAGAGGCAGGGGCGTGCCAAAAAGCAGGCGAGCCAGGATGGCGACCTTGGCGGCGGCATCGAAGCCTTCCACGTCGCCGGTGGGGTCGGCTTCAGCATAGCCCAGGGCTTGCGCCTCGCGCAAGGCCTCGAGGTAGGCGGCTCCAGCTTCCATTTTGGTGAGGATGTAATTGGTGGTGCCGTTAAAAATACCCTGGATGCGTTGAATGCCGGCGGCGGCAAGGATTTTACGCCCCAGGCGGATGGCGGGCGTGCCGCTCATGACGGTGCCTTCTACGCCGATTTGGACGCCATGTTCGGCTGCCAGGGCGGTCAAATGGTCGTAGTGCAGGGCGATGGGTCCTTTGTTGGAAGTGACCACATGTTTACCGCAGCGGATGGCTTCGGTGAGGTAGCCGGTGGCGGGTTCGCCGGTTTGGAGGTTGGTGAAACTGAGCTCAACGACCGCGTCGCAAGGAGCGGAATGGATCATCTCGGCAACGTCCCAGGAAGGGCGAAAATTGGGCATCTCTGACAGGGTGCCGGTTTTCTCAACAGAAGAGAGCAGGGCGGCCGGGTCGAGGCCATTGGGGTCCATGGCGCCGCCCTTGAGCGCGTCGGTGACGGCGGTGATGATGAAGCGCACATCGAAATCTTGCGTGTAGCGAGAGGAGTGGTCGACTAAGATGGATGCCAGGCCTTGACCGACGTTGCCAAAACCGATGATTGCCAGACGAATATGCTGCATGATGCCCTCCGAGGAAACAGAATGCCCGGATCTACTCACCGAGGTTGAAAATAGTTCCCGAAATTGAGGTAATTGTGGGTGTAAAACACCCACAATTACCTCAATTTCGGGTCTTTTTTCCTCTGGGTGTGTAGTTACGAGTTCTCCATTGTAAACCGGACTTGGGCTAAAATAAAGGGAAGTAGACTAATTTTTTCAGAACCTGCTAGGGCAGTTCACAATGAATCGGCAGAAATGTTCTCACAAGGAGGTTATCAATGAAAAAAGTGTTGATTTTGATGGGCGGGACATGGCATGATTTTGAGGGCTTTACTAAGGCCTTCACACCGGTACTTGAGTCAGCGGGGTACGCTGTGGAAGCGACCTACGACATGGATCGCTTGTTGACGCTGAAACAGGACGGTGTGGACTGCGTGTTGAGCAATACCTGTTTCACCAAGCACCGTGAAGGATACAACGACACGGGGCCGGAAGGCTTGACCGACGCGCAAGTGGATGGATTGAGTGGCTGGGTACAGGCTGGCGGCGGTTTGCTGGCGGTACACGCGGCAACGGTGGCGGGTAATTCGAAGGACGAATATAAGCGCTTGTTGGGTGGAGAGTTTATTGAGCACCCGCCGGCTTTTGCCTTCCAGGTGTTCCCGATGTACAACGAGCATCCTATCACTGAGGGAGTTTGCTCATTCAGCGTGTTTGATGAGTTCTACATGGAGAAGTTGACCACGGGTGTGGAAGTACACATGGCGGCGTTTGACCGAGGCAAGGCTTACCCGATGGTGTGGAGCAAGGCCGAGGGCAAGGGGCGCGTGGCGCATGTGGCTATGGGGCACTCCCTGGAAGTGTGGACTTTGCCGCCGTATCAGCGGCTGGTGGTGCAAGCCTTGAATTGGGTGAATCAATAAATAATCCCAGAGTTTGGCCAATTAATACTTGAGCCGCTCTATTCTTCTCCAGCTGGGATAAGGCGAGGGTGAGGTTTTCTTGGTGTGAGAAAAACCGCCATTTTCCCTCACCCGCGCCGTCAAAGCCCGGCGCGACCTCTCCCGGAGGGTGAGGTGAATTCTGGTTGACAAAAACGGAAAGCAAAAACTTAGATTGTTGAAGAAACTGAAATCAGACTCTCTGGGAAAGGACTTTCATCTCGTGGGCGCGAATCTCGTCGAGGTACTGCGTGCCGATGGGGGCGTTGGTGGTCAGGCAGTGGTAGTCCCAGATGGCATTGAGGGGCATGGCTTTTAGCTCTTCGAGCAAGGCCAGGCGCGCAGTGAAATCTCCGTTGATTTCCATTTGGCGGAGTGTGTCAATGGGTTCGAGGAGGGCGGCGAGAAGGGCGCGCAGGGTGTTGCGCGAGCCGATGGTCCAGGCGGCCACCCGATTGATGCTGGCGTCAAAGTAGTCCAGGCCGATGTGGGTACGCTGGAGGAAGCCGCCGCGAACCAATTCCTGGGCGATGGATTGCAGGTCGTCGGTGTAGGTGACGACGTGATCGGAATCCCAGCGGACACCGCGGCTGACGTGGAGGAGCAGTTCGGGCACGTAGAGCATGACGGCGGAGATCTTGTCGGCGATGCCTTCGGTGGGGTGGAAGTGCCCGGCATCCAGGCAGAGTAGAGTCTGTCGAGTGACGGCATAGCCCATGTAGAACTCGTGCGAGCCAACGACATAGGATTCGGAGCCAATGCCGAATAACTTTGGCTCGACAGCATCTAGATGGTAACGTGGATCAATCTTTTCAGCCAGAATTTCGTCGAGGGAGGCCTCGAGGAGTTTTCGGGGGGCAAGGCGGTCGGCGGGGGTGTCTTTGTAGCCGTCGGGGATCCAGATGTTGGTTACGCAAGGGGTGCCGAGGGCGCGGCCAAAAGATTCACCGACTTTGCGGCAGGCAATGCAGTGGTCGATCCAGAAGCGGCGGACGGCGGGGTCATGGGAGGCGAGGGTGAGCCCGGATTCGGCTTTGGGGTGTGAGAAGAGAGTGGGGTTGAAATCGAGGCCGTGGCGGTTGGTTTTGGCCCAATCGACCCAGGCAGAGAAGTGTTCGGGGAGGATCTGGTCGCGATCGACCCGGGCAGAACCGGTTTCGGCGTAAATGGCGTGCAGGTTGAGCCGGTGGCTGCCGGGTATGAGGCGATAGGCTTGATCGAGGTCGCTGCGCAGTTCTTCCGCGGTGCGGGCTTTGCCGGGATAGTTGCCGGTGGCAGCCAGGCCGCCCCCAAGCGACCCACCCGGGTTTTCAAAACCGCCAACATCGTCTCCCTGCCAGCAGTGCAGGCTGAGGGAAATGCTTTGCAGTTGTTTCAGGGCCTGGGCCACATTCACCCCAAGCAGGGCGTAGCGTTCCATGGCGAGGGTGTAGGCCTGTTCGATTTGACCGGGTGTGGGGTGGTTCATGAATTGATCCTTTCGAGAGGGCCGGGGTTTTGGTTAATTGTACGTTGCTTTTGAGAAACAGGCAACGAATGCGGTAGAATTAGGCAATTCATCATCCATCTCTATGAGGTAAATATGAAAGCTGTGCGCTTGGTCAAGGTTGGCAGCCCGCTAGAGCTGCAAGAGATTCCGGTTCCCCAATATGGGGAGCGAGAAGTGTTGGTCCGCGTTCGGGCGGCGGGGATCTGCCATTCGGATGTGCATTACCGGGCGGGAAAGTCGCCGGTGTACCCGCTGCCGATGACGCTGGGGCACGAAGTGGCGGGTGTGGTGGAAGCCGTGGGCTCGCAAGTGACACGGGTGAAGGTGGGCGACCGGGTGTGCCTGCACTACATGGTGACGTGTGGGAACTGCTACTATTGCAGCACAGGCAACGAGCAATTCTGCGAAAAGGGTGTGATGCTGGGGCACTACACCGATGGCGGCTATGCCGAATTCATCGCTGTGCCGGAGCGCAACGCCGTGAAGCTGCCGGATGAGATCCCCTTTGAGCAGGGCGCGACCTTGATGTGCGCTTCGGCAACATCGCTGCATGCGCTGCGCAAATCCCGGTTAAAGGGCGGCGAGACGCTGGCTGTGTTTGGCACGGGCGGATTGGGCATGTCGGCCATCCAATTGGGGCGGGCACTAGGCGCCAGTGACGTGTATGCGGTGGACATCAACCCGGCCAAGCTGGCCCTGGCGCAAGACCTGGGGGCCGTGCCGGTGAACGCAAGTGACGGCGACCCGGTGGAAGCCATTCGCAAGCTGACAGGCGGAAAAGGTGTGGATGTGGCTCTGGAGGTCATTGGCCTGCCGGTGACGATGAGCCAGGCGCTGCGCTCGTTGAATGTGTTTGGGCGAGCGGTGATTGTGGGGATCAGTGAAAAGCCGCTGGAGGTGGATACCTATCACCATCTGTTGGGACCCGAAACCGAATTGATCGGCTCGAATGACCACCTGTTACAGGAACTGCCCCAGTTGGTGGAATTTGCCCGGCGAGGGGTGCTGGATTTGTCGAAGATTGTGACGCGAACCGTGCCACTGGAGGCAGGGGCTATTAATGATGTGATGGACGGTTTGGAGCACTTCTCAGACGATGTGCGGGCAGTGATAGTGCCCTGAGGGAGAATGCTGGAAGCTGCCCCCTGGCCACAGGTTCAATTGCTGTTGCAGCGACTGGAGCGCATCTCGGCTGATTCGCGCTGGGCGCACCTGGCCAGCGGCTACCGGGGCTCGCTGATGAAACTGCTGGAGGCTGCCGAAGCCGACCAGCCGTTGGACGCAGAGCGGGCCGCGCAGTTGGAACAGCTCCTGCAGGGCGGTGGGGATATTTTACTGAAAGCGGCTCGCGAAAGGATATCCCGCCGGAAAATTTAATGGTCTTCTCGGTAAGTCACCGAACTTACGCCATTTGGCGTAGGTTCGGGCGGGCGAATTAAAACCAGTAGTCATTTTCCGGCAGCCCAGCAGTTCGTTGTGTTGTCGGGTTTCGGGGCAGTTGCCGAAAGTGTAGATCGTCGAACGACAGCCCCTCAACCCGACCTACGAGGAGCTGAATAAAGGGCAAAGAATTTTCCCAATTTAGAGGTGTATGTGGGGTGCTTTTCAGCCCACATACACCTCTAAATTGGGTCTATTCTATCTTTGGCTCATCGGAACGAGACAACCAGACCTGGGCGGCGCCGCGTAAGCCGGCCAGCGCATCCGATTCGAGTACCAGGATGCGTGTTTTTTCTTTAGGCACGTAAGCGCATGTAGCCTGGACGGTGTTTAAAATCACGGGCAGGAACAGCTCGGACGAGCGCATGATGCCGCCGGAGAGCGCCAACACCTGTGGGGCGTAGAGGGTGACCAGGTTGGCGATGCCCAGGCCCAGGTAACGGGCTGTGCGCTGGACGGCTGCTAGAGCGGAGGGCTCTCCGGTGAGGGCGGCTGCGCACAACTCCGCACCGGTTCGGCGGGGGAGGCTGGGCGATTGCCTGGCGGCCCAGTCTTCCATTGCGGGTCCGCTGGCCAGACTCTCCCAGCAGCCGTGCGCGCCACAAGTGCAAGGCGGGCCAGATGGATCGATGATGTGGTGGCCAATCTCGGGGTGAGCGCCATCCACGCCACGATAGACTTGACCGGCGGTGATCAGGCTGACGCCGATGCCTGTGCCGACAGTGACAACGATGAAGGGGCTGGCGCCGCGGCCCGCTCCCCAGCGCCACTCGCCCAGGGCGTAGGCGTCGGCGTCGTTTTCCAGGGCGGCGGGAACGCCACAGGCAGCGGTCAGGGCTGCGATGATGTCATAGTCTTGCCAGCCAGTGAGAAATTCCACGGCCCCGAAGCGTCCGGTGAACGGGTTCACGGGGCCTGTGGCGCCAATGCCGATGCCAGAGAGATTGGCCGATTGGTTGTTGGTTAGCGTGATGAGGGCCTGGGCGATCCGTTGTACCGAAGCCTGGGGGCCTTGTTCGGGTTGAGTGGAGAAGGATTGGTGAGCAAGCACCTGTCCCTGCGCGGTGACAATACCAACCGCTATTTTTGTGCCGCCGATGTCGATTGCGCCAATGAGTGTGTCTGCCATGAGGTTTCCTGATAAGGATATAGGTAATTGTACGTGAAATTGCGAGCGGATGTCTAGATCCAACCTTGGCGATCATGGGAACGATCACACGGCGGGATCGAGAAAATCCGATATAATTGCCATTTGCCTGCCCAATCTGTTCCAAGCGAGAAATCCGTTGTTCAAACACCCTTTGTTTCGTTTGCTTTTTGGCCTGCGAGGAAATCCACGCAGTTGTGTTTATACCGAGCCTTTGTGGGGAATTCCTTATAACCTTTATGCGCCGTATGTGTCGGTGTATATGCTGGCGTTTGGGTTGAAAGACCAGCAGATTGGTTTGTTGGTGAGTCTGGGGCTGGTGATGCAGATTATCACCACACCGCTAAGCGGGGCGATCACCGATAAATTGGGACGGCGCAAGACGACGTTCTTTTTTGATATTCTAGCCTGGACGATTCCCACCTTGATCTGGGCGGTGGCGCAGGATTTTAATTACTTCCTGGCGGCAGCCATTATCAACGGAACCTGGCGCATCACACATACCTCGTGGTCGTGCCTGCTGGTGGAAGATGCCGACCCGGACCAATTGGTGGATATTTACACCTGGATCTATATTGCAGGATTGCTTTCCGCGTTCTTTGCGCCGTTGGCGGGACTGTTGATCAACCGCTTTTCGTTGGTGCCCACGGTGCGCGGGTTGTACATCTTTGCGGCGATTTCGATGACTGTGAAATTTGTCATTTTGTATATTTACTCCACTGAAACGAAGCAAGGCGCGGTGCGGATGGAAGAAACCAAGCATCAAAGCATTTTTAGCCTGCTAGGTGAATACAAGGGCGTTTTTAAGCAAATCTTGCATACGCCGGCTACACTGTACACAATGGGATTGATGCTGGTGATCAGCATTACCGGAACTGTGAACGGTTCATTCTGGTCGATTTTGGTAACGGAGAAGTTAAAAATCCCTGCGGAGCATATCGCTTTGTACCCTTTCGCCCGCTCGATTTTCATGATGGTGTTCTTTTTCCTGGCGATGCCGTGGGTGAAGGAGTTGAAGTTCCGCAACCCGATGCTGGTGGCCCTGGGCGGGTTTGTTTTGGGGCAGACTTTGTTGATCATTGCTCCCGAAAAAAGCTACGTGGTGATCTTATTGCAGACTCTGGTGGAGGCGTGCAGTTACGCGGTGCTGGGTACGCTGGTGGACCGGATGGTGGTGGTAACTGTGGACGCTCAGGAGCGAGCCCGGATCACTTCGATTTTACTGCTGCTGGTGGTGATTTGCACGGCGCCGTTTGGCTGGATTGCCGGTACGCTTTCCAGTCTCAATCGAAACTTCCCCTTCATGCTGAATATTGCGCTATTCATCGTTGCGGGTTGGTTGGTGTGGCAGGCGGCGCATTGGGCAGCGAAGG
>JAFGLU010000129.1 GCA_016927865.1 Anaerolineaceae bacterium | reverse complement strand
CCTTATCTTACCTCAGGCTCCATCTCTTTTCCATTTCCCCTGACATCTTTTGCATGCACACAAAGAGGACCAGAATCTTCATAAATGAAAACTTGCTGGTATACTTACAGGTTGGGCTGGGGGTATCCCGGCTTTCTGAGACGCAGGAGGTTTTTGTGAAAAAAGCGTTGATTACCGGCATCACCGGGCAGGATGGTTCGTACCTGGCGGAGATGCTTTTGGCAAAGGGCTATGAAGTCCACGGCATGATTCGCAGGGCCAGTACGTTCAATACCCGGCGCATCGACCATATCTACCACGACCCGCACGCCAATGGCGAGCCGGTGCATCTTTATCTACATTACGGCGACCTGACCGCTGCCGATTCGCTGCTGGAGTTGATCTACAACATTCGCCCGGAAGAGGTCTACCACCTGGGGGCGCAGAGCCACGTGCGCGTGAGCTTTGATATGCCTGAGTTTACCGGCAATGTGACAGGGTTGGGCACCGTGCGCATTCTGGAAGCCATCCGCAAGAGCGGCGTCAACTCCCGCTACTATCAGGCTTCTTCCAGCGAGATGTTCGGCGGCGCCAAGCCCCCACAAAGCGAATTGACCGCTTTTGAGCCGCGCAGCCCCTATGCCGCCGCCAAGGTGTATTCTTACTGGGTAACGCGCAATTACCGCGAGGGCTACAATCTGTACGCCTGTAACGGTATCTTGTTTAATCACGAAAGCCCGCGGCGCGGTGAGACCTTTGTCACGCGCAAGATCACCCGCGCGTTGGCTTCTATTATGGCCGAAAAGCAGAAAACACTGTACCTGGGCAACCTGGATTCGCGCCGCGACTGGGGCTATGCGCCCGAGTATGTGGAGGCGATGTGGCTGATGCTCAACCGTGATGAGGCCGATGATTTTGTCATCGGCACCGGCGAGGCGCACACCATCCGCGAGTTCTTGGATGAAGCTTTTGGTTACGTGAACATGGATTGGCACGACTATGTGAAGATCGACCCGCGCTATTTCCGCCCGACCGAGGTCGATTATCTGCTGTCTGACCCCACCA
This sequence comes from Anaerolineaceae bacterium, assembly GCA_016927865.1. Classification (GTDB taxonomy): domain Bacteria; phylum Chloroflexota; class Anaerolineae; order Anaerolineales; family Anaerolineaceae; genus Anaerolinea. The sequence goes on along the minus strand of JAFGLU010000129.1, from coordinate 8,069 downwards.
AATCTCGCACCGAGATGGGCTGGGAACCGAAGGTGCGCTTCCATGAGTTGGTGCGCATTATGGTGGACGCGGATATGGAGTTGATGGGCCTAGAAAGCCCAGGCGAGGGTAGGAAGATTATCAACGAGCGCTTTGGCTCGGGCTGGCACCGCTGGGGCCAGCAAGTGATCTCGATGGACGACCACTAAAAGATGCCAGGTGTTTTGTTTGTATGCACCGCCAATGTCTGCCGCTCGCCGATGGCTTCGGCGTTATTCCATGCGCGTCTGAAGGCTGAGCGCGAGGATTGGGAGCAGTGGTTGGTCGATTCGGCGGGCACCTGGGCAACGGAAGGACAGGCCGCCTCGGCCAACTCGGTCAAAGCGATGGCTTCCCGCGACCTGGATATCAGCAAGCACCGTTCGAAGGAAGTTTCTGAGGCGTTCTTGGAGATGTTTGACCTGGTGCTGACGATGGAAATCAGCCATAAGGAGGCCCTGCGGGTAGAATTTCCGCGTCTGGCGGGACGCATATTTTTGCTGAGCGAGATGAGCGGCCCTGCGCGGAATATTGAAGACCCTTACGGTCTTTTGCTAAAAGATTATGAGAAAACTGCCCAGGAAATTGAGGGCTACGTAGAAACAGGTTTTGCCGAAATTATGAAGCGAGTTGCCCTTGCGGGGAAGTAATCCACGAATTCCCCGGTGTTTACCGGACCAACTTCTAAGAAACGCAAAGTTGGGGGTTGACCAAGCCGCCCAGCCTGCGTTATAATTGTCTTTCGCGTATACTGCCTAGATTATGCCGGGTGGTTACCCAGCGTTTGCCGGTTAGTTTTGTACCAGGAGATGAGCATGGCTTCCGATATGCCAAACAAGAAGTCTTACGCGCGCATTCCGGATTTGTTCGAATTGCCCGATTTGATCGAAGTCCAAATGGACTCCTTCCGGCGCCTCAAGAGTGAAGGATTGTCCGATCTGTTCGACGAAATTTCGCCGATCGAGTCCTATAACAAGGGAATGAAGCTTTATTTTCCAGGCCGCTCGCCCGAAGCGCAGCAGTTCAATCTGCGCTACTGGTTTGGTGACCCGAAGCACTCGATTGATGAGTGCGTGGAAAAGGACCTGACCTATGCCAGCCCGCTGTATGTGTCGGTGCTGCTGGCTGGGCCAGAGATTCCGGAGCCCATCCGCCAGGAAATTTTCCTGGGCGACTTCCCCGAAATGACTGAAAATGGCACTTACATCATCAACGGCACCGAGCGCGTGGTTGTGTCTCAACTCATCCGCTCCCCGGGCGTTTATTTTGAAGCCCCGGTGGATCGCGCGACGGGCCGCCGCCTGGCGATGGCTAAGCTGATCCCCGATCGCGGGGCGTGGATGGAGTTTGAGACTCGCAAGAACGACTACCTCATTCTCAAGTTCAACCGCAAGCGCACCGTTCCGATCACGATTTTCCTGCGCGCTCTGGCAGCCGTTGATGACGGGCTGGAGGGCGAATCGCCGATTAAATTTGGTTCGGACGAGGAACTGCTGTCCTTGTTCCAGGATGTCGATAACAATACCGAGCGCCTGTTCCTGCCCTCGACCATGCGGCAGGAGCCGGTTTGGGATTTGAGCGGCGGGGTGACCATTGCCCAGGCTGCTTTGATTGAGTTCTTCAAGCGAATGCGCCCTGGCGATCCGGCTACGCTGGACAACGCTAAGGCCTTCTTGATTGAACAGCTCTTCGATCAGCGGCATTATGACCTGGAGCGGGTTGGCCGGTACAAGCTCAACCAGAAGCTGGACCTGACTGAACGCATCCCGGTGGCACACCGCACGATTACCAAGTGGGACATTCTCAACCTGACTCGCCGTATGATCCAGATCAACAACGAAGTGGTGGACAAGGACGACATCGATCACCTTGGTAACCGCCGCGTGAAAACAGTGGGTGAGTTGATCCAAAACAAGCTGCGCATTGGTTTGCGCCGCATGGAGCGGGTGATTAAGGAACGCATGTCCATTCGCGACCAGGATCAGGTGACCCCGGTTTCGCTGGTGAATATTCGCCCGGTGGTTGCAGCTTTGCGCGAGTTCTTTGGTTCCAGCCAATTGTCCCAGTTCATGGAGCAGACCAACCCGTTGGCCGAGCTGCGCCACAAGCGCACCCTTTCTGCTTTGGGTCCTGGTGGTTTGCGTCGTGAGCGCGCCGGCTTTGACGTGCGCGATGTGCATCACTCGCATTACGGGCGCATTTGCCCAATTGAAACACCAGAAGGCCCGAACATCGGTTTGATCGGCCGCCTGGCCAGCTTTGCGCGGGTGAACGAATACGGTTTCATTGAGACGCCTTATCGCCGTGTTATCCGCAATATGACCTCCAGCGATCCTCGACTGGAAGGGCGCAAGCTGCGCGAGACACTGGCTGATCCCGCGACCGGCGAAGTGATTTGCGCCGAAGGTCAGCGCGTGACCGCCGAAATGCTGCCCGCGATTGCCAAGCTGGAAAAATCCACGATCTTTGTAACGCCTTATGTCTCAGACGAAGTGCGTTACCTTTCGGCGGACGCTGAAGATAAATTCATGATCGCTCAGGCGAATTCACTGTTGAATGAGTCTGGCGAGTTTGTCGAAGACCGCATTTCTTGCCGCGAGCACTCTGACTTCACCGTGACGGCTTCGGACGGCATCGATTATATGGATGTGGCCCCGAACCAGGTGGTGGGTATTAGCGCCGCGCTGATCCCCTTCCTCGAGCACGATGATGCGAACCGCGCTTTGATGGGTTCGAACATGCAGGCTCAGGCTGTTCCGCTGATTTCGGCGGAAGTGCCCCTCATTTCGACCGGCATGGAATCCTTCGCTGCGCGTGACTCGGGCCAGGTGATGGTCGCGGATGAAGCAGGCGAGGTCATTTCGGTGACCGGCCGCCAGGTGCAGGTGCGCACGGAATCAGGATTGAAGTCTTACGCCCTGCGCAAGTATCAGCGCTCTAACCAGAGCACGTGCATTGACCAGCGCCCGGCAGTTGAAAAAGGCCAGATCGTCAAACGCGGCGATGTGCTGGCGGATTCGTCCTCGACCGTCAACGGGCATTTAGCCCTGGGCCAGAACGTGGTGGTGGCTTTCCTTTCGTGGGAAGGCGGGAACTTTGAAGACGCGATTTTGATCTCGGAACGCCTGGTGCAGGATGATAAGTTCACCTCTGTGCATATTGAAAAATATGAGGTGGAAGCTCGCGATACCAAGCTGGGCCCCGAAGAGATTACCCGCGACATTCCCAATGTGGGCGAGGACGCGGTCAAGGACCTGGACGAGCACGGCATCATCCGCATTGGCGCTGAAGTTGGCCCCAACGACATTCTGGTAGGTAAGATTACCCCTAAGGGTGAGAAAGAGCTGACCCCAGAAGAGCGTCTGCTGCGCGCCATCTTTGGCGAGAAGTCGCGCGATGTGAAAGACACCTCGTTGCGCATGCCTCACGGCGAGCGCGGCAAGGTGGTGGATGTCAAAGTCTTCACCCGCGAAGATAACTCTGATCTTTCGGCGGGCGTGGATATGATGGTACGCGTCTCGGTTGCCCAGCGCCGCAAGATTACGGTGGGCGATAAGATGGCTGGCCGCCACGGAAATAAGGGTGTGGTTTCTCGCGTTGTTCCGGTGGGCGATATGCCCTACCTGGATGACGGTACTCCGGTGGATATTATCCTCAACCCGTTGGGCGTGCCCGGTCGTATGAACATCGGCCAGGTGCTTGAAACCCACCTGGGTTGGGCGGCGAAGATGATGGGCTTCCGCGCCATCACCCCAGTGTTTGACGGCGCGAACGAGTCTGAAATTGAAGCCGAATTGGCGCGAGCCTGGTTGATGGACGCCGCCTGGCAAGAAATGGCCGAGCGGGCCTGGGAATGGCTCAATTCGATGGAGTATTCGGTGGAAGCGATTGAGGACGACGATGAAGTTCGCCTGCTGTTCCTTGAGCAGTGGCTGGGCGAAAAGGGGTACGACGTCAGCAATCTGAAGGTCGATCTGACCTTTGCGCGCCGCTCCACGGTTGTGGAATGGCTGCGCGAGAAGGGATTTGCGCCCGAAGATATCATGCGCTTTGAAGAGTCCAGCTTGAATGCATATAAGGGCGAGGAGCGCGATGAGCGCGCCGTGGTGGCCTGCCTGCGGTTGTGGCTAGAAGCGATGGAACAGGACGTTAGCAAGACCGAAGACGGCCAGGTGCGTGATCAGGCGGTGGCCTATATGCATCAGACCGGGTATCCTTTGCCGATTTTAGGGAAGAAGGTTCTGCGCGACGGGAAATCCGGCCAGGCCTACGATCAGCCGGTGACGGTTGGCGTGATGACGATGATGAAGCTGCACCACTTAGTGGAAGACAAGGTGCACGCTCGCTCTACCGGCCCATACAGCCTGGTGACTCAGCAGCCTTTGGGCGGCAAGGCCCAGTTCGGCGGCCAGCGCTTTGGCGAGATGGAAGTGTGGGCGTTGGAAGCCTACGGCGCGGCTTATACGCTGCAGGAAATGCTAACGGTTAAATCGGATGATGTTCAGGGGCGCGTCTCCACCTATGAGGCGATTGTCAAGGGCGAGCCGATTGAGGAACCCAGCATCCCGGCTTCGTTCCGCGTTCTGGTGAAAGAGTTGCAGAGCCTGGGCGTGGCGGTGGAAGCTGTCATGGACAATGGCGAGGTCATTCGCTTTGGAAAAGATGAAGAGCGAGTGCGCCCGCCCAAGATTGAGACGGGTTTGCTGGGCCTGGGAGAGGAGCTGGACGATCTCTAAACCGGCCACAAATTTTGGGGTGCCTTGACTGAGAAAGTGCCCCGTGATATAATCTCGGCCCGTTGCCCTGTTCGCACTGTGTTCTACAAGGAGAGGCCATCTTAGCAAGCGATGGCCTCCCTTATTGGAAAAAAGATTTGTAGAGTTTTTACGTTTTTCGGAGGCTAGAAAGTGCCCACAATCAACCAATTGATTCGCAAAGGTCGCCAGTCGAAGAAGGTGAAGAGTAAGTCGCCGGCCCTCCAGGTGTTTATGAACACCCTGAAGCAGCGACGTTTTCGCCTGACGGATGGGTCGCCGCAGAAACGCGGGGTGTGCACCATCGTGCGCACCATGACTCCTAAGAAACCCAATTCGGCGCTACGCAAGATCGCCCGCGTGCGCCTTACCAATGGGATTGAAGTAACCGCCTATATTCCCGGCGAAGGCCATCAGCTCCAAGAGCACTCGGTGGTGTTGGTCCGTGGCGGCCGTGTAAAAGATTTGCCCGGTGTGCGCTATCACATCGTGCGTGGTACGCTGGATACGACCGGTGTGGCCAAGCGCCGCCAGGCTCGTTCCAAATACGGCGCCAAACGGCCCAAGTAAATCAGTTCAGATCGAGAGGATGGAGTAAGAAACAATGCGTCGAACGACCCCTGAACCTCGGGAGATTCTTCCCGACCCGCGTTATAACAGTACCATCGTGACCACTTTGATTCATCACATCATGAAACGTGGCAAGATGAGTTTGGCGACCAGTCTGGTTTATGATGCCCTGGAAATGGCGCAGCAGAAGACCGGCAAGGCCTCGATGGAAGTTCTCGAGCAGGCCTTGAAAAATGTTGGTCCCATGATGGAAGTTCGCCCTCGCCGTGTAGGTGGCGCGACTTACCAGGTTCCTCTGGAAGTCCCCTCTGACCGCCGGTTAGCACTAGGCATGCGCTGGATTATCACCGCTGCTCGTGCTCGAACGGGCAAGTCGTTCTCCGAGAAGCTGGCAGCCGAATTGATGGATGCGCTCAACAACCAGGGCGCGGCTGTCCGAAAGCGCGAGGAGACCCACAAGATGGCGGAGGCCAACCGCGCGTTCTCTCACTACCGGGTATAACAGGCCGCTGGCTTGTTGTTGGTAGTGTAGAACGCGCTTTACTTGAAGCAGGTGTTTTGAAATGGCACGAAATTTTCCGTTAGAACGGTGCCGTAACATAGGAATAATTGCTCACATCGACGCTGGTAAAACCACCACGACCGAGCGTATCCTGTTTTACACAGGCAAAACTTATAAAATCGGGTCGGTGGACGATGGCACCACTGTAACGGATTGGATGGCTCAGGAGCGCGAACGGGGGATTACGATCGTCTCCGCGGCGGTTACCGCTGAGTGGAAAGACTTCCAGATTAACGTTATTGATACGCCCGGTCATATTGACTTCACTGCTGAAGTTCAGCGCTCTTTGCGCGTTCTGGATGGCGGTGTGGTCGTTTTCGATGCTACCCAGGGGGTTGAGCCGCAAAGCGAAACCGTCTGGCGCCAGGCTGACCGGTACGCCGTTCCCCGAATTTGTTTCATCAACAAAATGGACCGTGTAGGCGCGTCCTATGAATACTCGATTGAATCCATTCGCCAGCGGTTGGGGGCTAACCCCATTCCGATGCAGATGCCGATTGGCTTCGAAGCAGCGTTCGAGGGCGTGGTGGATTTATTGGAAATGCACGCGGTGTATTGGGAAGATGATCAAGGCCGCGAAATGAGCGTTCGCCCGATTCCCGCGGCCATGCAGGCGGAAGCCGAAGCTGCCCGCGCCACCCTGGTGGAGCGAATTGCGGAAGTGGACGATGATCTGACTGTGAAGTTCCTGGAAGGCGAAGAGCTGAGCGTGGAAGAATTGAAAGGTGGGCTGCGCCGGGCCGTTTTGGCTGGCACCGCTACGCCCGTTTTCTGCGGCACCGCCCTGCGCAACAAGGGCATCCAATTGATTTTGGATGCGGTCATCGACTACCTGCCTTCTCCGTTGGAAGTGCCAGCGGTGGTGGGGATCGATCCGGCGACCGGGGATGAAATTTCCCGCCCGCCGGAAGACAGCGCGCCCCTCAGCGCGTTGGTTTTCAAGATTGTGACCGACCCCTATGTGGGCCGCCTGGCGTATTTCCGGGTGTATTCCGGGACGATTAATACCAACCAGATGGTCTACAACCCCGGCAAAGGCCGCCGCGAGCGCATTGGCCGCATGGTACGCATGTACGCGGACCGGCGCGAAGACGTGACCACGATTGGCGCTGGGGATATTGGCGCGGTGTTGAGCCTGAAGGAAACCTTTACGGGTGACACGCTGTGCGATGCGCAGTCGCAAATTGTCCTGGAGACCATTAGCTTCCCCGAACCGGTGATTATGGTGGCTGTTGAGCCCAAAACCTCCGCCGATCAGGATAAGATGGGTGAAGCGCTGCGGAAACTTTCTGAGGAAGACCCCACCTTCCGGGTCACATCCGACGAAGCGACCGGGCAAACGATTCTTGCGGGGATGGGCGAGTTGCATTTGGACGTGCTGGTTGACCGAATGTTACGCGAATTCCGCGTTCAGGCTAACGTGGGCAGCCCACGCGTTTCTTACCGCGAAACCATTACCCGCCCGGCGATGAAAGTCGACTACCGGTATGTCAAGCAGAGCGGCGGCCGGGGCATGTACGGGCACGTTGTGTTCAACATGGAACCGGGCGAGCGCGGGAACGGCGTTTTGTTCGAGAACAAGATCGTGGGCGGAGCGATTCCGCTTGAATTCATCTCTCCGATTCAACGTGGCGTTATGGAAGCGGCGGAGAGCGGAGTTTTGGCCGGGTATCCGGTCACGGATGTTAAGGTTACGCTGATTGATGGTTCGTTCCACGAAGTGGATTCGAACGAGATGGCGTTCCGGATGGCAGCTATTTTCTGCTTCAAGGAAGCTTTCCAGCGCGGCGGTCCCGTCTTGCTGGAGCCGATCATGAGGACAGAAGTGGTTATGCCGGAAGAGTATTTAGGCGATGTGCTGGGGCAGTTGAGCGCCCGGCGCGGCGAGATTCAGGGGATGGAAATGCGTCCCGGAAACGCTCAGGCCGCCCGCGCGCTGGTTCCCCTTGCAGAATTATTTGGGTATACGACCGAGCTTCGGTCCGCTACCCAGGGCCGCGGGGTCTTCTCGATGGAGTTTGACCACTACGCCCCGGTGAGTGCCTCAGTGCAGGCCAAACTTTTGAACAGTTAATAACAACATTGTTTTAAGCAGGGATCTTTTCAGGAGGAGTCTTCATGGCTAAGCAGAAATTTGACCGAAACAAGCCGCATCTAAACGTAGG
>JAFGLU010000128.1 GCA_016927865.1 Anaerolineaceae bacterium | reverse complement strand
TTGATATCCCGCAGGCTCTCGTTGCCGTCCGAGTAGCGAATGTTGAAGTGGTCGATGACGATTTTATCCATAGCTCACCACTGCCTGCGCGCCCGCGCCCGCTGACGGATGTAGGTGGCGATCAGGTTCATGCCCAGCACGAACACCAGCAGCACCAGCACCGTTCCGTACTGGATTTGCACAGGCATACCCGGCACCGAGGTGGAAATAACAAAGATATGGTACGGCAGGGCCATCGTCGCGTCCATCACGGACTGCGGCAGGCGCGGCAGGAAGAAGGCTGCCCCGGTGAACAGAATGGGAGCCGTTTCGCCAGCGGCCCGCTCCAGACCCAGGATGACCCCGGTGAGGATTCCGGGCATGGCTTGCGGCAGGACGATGCGCCAGGTGGTCTGCCAGCGCGAGGCCCCCAGCGAGATGCTCACCACGCGAAAGGCCTGCGGCACCGAGCGCATGGCCTCTTCGCTGGTGCTGATGATGACCGGCAGGGTCATGATCGATAGGGTCAGTGAAGCCGCCAGGATGCTGGTGCCAAACTTCATAAACAGCACAAACAGGCCCAGCCCAAAAAGGCCATAAACTACCGAGGGGATGCCCGAGAGGTTGATAATGGCGATGCGAATCAGGCGGGTGAGGGTGTTGTCGGGGGCGTATTCGGCGATATACACTGCCGCCGCCACGCCCAGGGGTACTGAGAAAACCGCCGTGCCCAACGTGAGGGCCAGGGTGCCGATGATGGCGGGCATGATGCCGCCCTCGCGCATTCCGCTGCGCGGCATGGCGGTGAGGAACTCCCAACTGATGGCCGGGGCGCCCTGCACCAGGATGTAGATGACGATAGCAACGATGGGCAGCGCCGTCAGCAAGCTGATCACGCGCAGCAGGTTAAAACCGATTTTCTCCTGCATTGCGCCGCGGCCGGGGCCGCTGATGGATTTTGCGGTTTGTTCCATGCGACCCTCCTTAAGAAAGCACCCGCTCAGCGCGCTTCTTGGAGCGCAAACTGACCGATGAAGCCAGGATATTAATGACCAGCGACAGCACAAACAGGAAGATGCCGATGAAGAACAGCACGTGATAGTGCGGGCTGCCGTTGGCAACCTCGCCCATTTCAGAGGCGATGGTGGCGGTCATGGTGCGCACAGGCAGGAAGAAGGCGTTCAACCCGTGCGGCAGTACTGCCGCGTTACCCGTCACCATCATCACCGCCATTGTTTCGCCAATAGCCCGGCCCACGCCCAGCATCACGGCGGTGAGCACGCCCGAGCGCGCCGCCGGAAGCGTGACGCCCCAAATGGTTTGCCATTGGGTGGCGCCCACTGCCAGGGCTGCTTGCCGGTAAGCAGACGGAACCGTGTTGAGGGCATCTTCGGTGATTGAAACGATGGTGGGGGTGGCAATCATGGCCAGCAGCACCGCCCCCGAGAAGGCCGTCAAGCCGGTGGGCAGGTCTAAGGCGCGGCGCAAGAAGGGCACCGCCACTTGAATACCCAAGAAGCCCAACACCACCGAAGGTAGCCCCGCCAGGACTTCGATCAGCGGTTTGAGGATGGCCTTGATGGTGGGATGGGCAACTTCGGAAATGTACACACTGGTACCCACGCCCAGCGGAATGGCCAGCAAAATGGCGCCGATGGTGACCACCAGCGAGCCAAACAGCAGCGGCCAGATGCTGTAGTAACCCTCGATGGGATACCAGCGCTCGCCGAACAGGCTGGCGGCAGGCACGTCGCCCAGAGCGGGTAAGCCCTCGCGCATGAGGAAGATGAAGATGAGCGATACAAACAAGATGCTGGAATAACCTGAAATCTTGATGATCAGGGTGATGATCCACTCGTTGCGGGTAATGTTACGTCTTTGCATTCCGCTCTCTCTACTCGCGCTCAGCGCACCGGCACAAAACCCAGTTCTTTGACAATGGCCTGGGCTTCTTCGGAATAAATCCACGCCAGATAAGTCTCCACGGCATCGCTTACCGTGGCGGGGGTGTACATGTATAAGTCGCGGGAGATCGGGTAATCGCCTGTGTTGACCGTGTCCACCGAGGGCATGATGGCAGGCCCGTCCAACTCTTTGGACACTCCCAACACCTTGACCTCAGGAATAACGTAGCCCAACCCATCATAGCCGATGGCGTTGGGGTTGTCGCGCACCTCAGAGATGATGCCTTCCGAGGAAGGCAGCAGGAGCGTATCGGCGGAGAAAATGGACTTGTCCTCGCTGCTGCCCAGGCGGATGACGGATTCGAGGAAGTAGACGTGCGTGCCCGAGTTGGTCTCGCGCGAGACGCGCACGATGGGACGGTCCTCCCCGCCCACCTCGGACCAGTTGTTGATCTCGCCGCGGAAGATACCGGAGATTTCAAGGAGCGATAACTCATTCACGGGGTTGTCGGGGTGCACGATGACTGCAATCGCGTCGCGGGCGATAATGTGTTCCACCGCTTCAATGCCGTTGTCAGCGGCCTCTTCGCGCTCTTCAGCTTTGATTGCGCGAGAAGCATTGGCAATATCCACCGTCCCCTCAATGAGAGCAGCGATGCCGGTGCCCGAGCCGCCCCCGGTGACGGAGATGCGCACTTCTGGACGGACGTCCTGGTATTTTTCCGCCCAGGCCAGGGCCAGGTTCACCACCGTGTCAGAACCCTTATTCTGGATATATGCGTTGGCCCCAGAATCCGCCCCGCCGGACGAATTCCCCCCATTGGATGCGGCGCATCCACTCAGCACCGCCAGCAGGACCAGGGTCAATAGGATTTTTCGCATTTGTATAAATTATAGCTTGCTTTAATCACAGGTTAACGAGCTTAATCTATTGTTAACACGAATCCTGAATTGAACAAATCAATGACGTAGGGAGCAATTCATGAATTACCCGCTACCATCCTGGTAGCGGCAGGTTTTGAATGCGGGCTGACGGTTAGAACATCCAGGCGTTTGGCGGGCTGGGCATGCCCCTTCATCATGGAAGACCCGCCCCTGCCACCTTTTGTCGATTCGCTTCCCTGCCGTCGACGGTTCCCTCACGTTCCCGGAGCATCCAATTTTGCGTGCATGATGCCCCTCCGTCTGGTATAATTGAGTGTTTGGAGGCCTTTTTAGACCCTCCGCTTGATTACACAGGAAGGAATTTTTAGCATGGACATTGGCACCATCCAATCCGTGGATATCGACGAACAAATGCGCACCGCCTACCTCGATTACGCCATGAGCGTGATCGTGGCGCGCGCCCTGCCGGATGCGCGCGACGGCTTGAAACCCGTCCACCGCCGTATCCTCTATGCAATGGACGATATGGGTATTCGCGCCAACTCCTCTCACAAAAAATCGGCCCGTATCGTGGGTGAAGTGCTGGGCAAGTACCACCCCCACGGCGACTCGGCCGTCTACGAGGCCATGGCTCGCATGGCGCAGGACTTTTCCATGCGCTACACGATGGTTGACGGGCAGGGCAACTTCGGCTCCATCGACGGCGACCCCCCAGCCGCCATGCGCTATACCGAAGCTCGCCTCAACGCTATGGCCGGGGAAATCCTGGCGGATATCGATAAAGACACGGTCGATTTCACCGACAACTTCGACGGTTCGCTGAAAGAACCCTCTGTTCTGCCCTCGCGCTTGCCCAACCTGCTGCTCAATGGATCTTCGGGCATCGCAGTGGGCATGGCTACCAGCATCCCGCCCCACAACCTGGGCGAACTGGTCAACGCTCTCACCTTCCTCATCGAAAATTACGACTCCCGCGACGATATCACCGTTGACGACCTGATGCGCTTCATCCCCGGCCCCGACTTTCCCACCGGCGGAATCATCGTGGGCCGCGAGGGCATTGTGCAAGCCTACTCCACCGGGCGCAGCCGCCTGACCGTGCGTGGTATGGCGCGCATCGAGGAGCAGAAAGGCGGGCGCTACAACATCAATATCACCGAAATCCCCTACCAGCTCAACAAAACCACCCTCATTGAACGCATTGCTGAACTGGCCCGCGGGGGCAAGCTGGACGAAATTTCTGACCTGCGCGACGAATCGGATCGTCGAGGCATGAGCATCGTCATCGAGCTAAAACGCAGCGCTCAGCCCCACAAGGTGCTCAACCAGCTATATAAGTACACCCCCTTACAGTCTACCTTCAGCGTGCACATGCTGGCTTTGGTGGGCGGCGAGCCGCGGCTGCTGCCGCTCAAACGCTCCCTACTACTCTTCATTGAACACCGCCAGGTGGTCATCACCCGCCGGACCCAGTTCGAGCTGGATAAAGCCCGCGCTCGCGCTCACATTCTGGATGGTTTGCTCATCGCCCTGGCCAACCTGGACGATGTTATCCATACCATCCGCGAATCACCCGATGTCGAGACTGCTCGCGAGCGATTGATGACCCGCTTCAAACTCTCCGAAATTCAGGCTCAGGCTATCCTGGACATGCAACTGCGCCGCCTAGCAGCTCTGGAGCGCCAGAAAATCGAAGACGAGTACAACGAAATTCGTTCACGCATCGCTAGCCTGGAAGAATTGCTGGCTGACCCCAAGAAGATCCTGCAAGCGGTCGCTGATGATCTCAAAGAGTTGGCCGAAAAGTATGGTGACAACCGCCGCACACGCATTGCAGCGGAGGCCCACGAGAGCTTCAGCGAAGAAGACCTGGTGGCCGACGAGGCCGTGCTGGTCTCGCTCACCACGCGCGGGTACATCAAGCGCATGGACACCAGCACTTTCCGAGCGCAAGGGCGCGGCGGGCGCGGCATCATTGGACAGGGAATGCGCGAAGAGGACGAGATTTCGCTATTACTTTCGGCGCGCACATTGGACACGTTACTATTCTTCACCGATAAGGGAAAAGTCTACTCGGTAAAAGCACACCAGATTCCCGCCGCCGGACGCACCGATCGCGGCGTGCCGGCGATCAACGTGCTGGCATTGGAAGCCAGCGAACGCATCACCGCCGTGGTGGCTGTGCGCGACTTTGAACAGGCCCGTTACTGCGCGATGGGCACGGTCCGTGGCCGGGTCAAGCGCGTGCGACTGAGCGAGTTTGCCGGGGTGCGCCCTTCGGGGCTCATCGCCATCAACCTGGATGAGGGCGACGAACTGGGCTGGGCACGAGTCACTAGCGGCGAGGATGAAATCCTGCTGGTTACATCGGGCGGGATGGCGTTGCGCTTCAAGGAAACCGATGTGCGTGTTATGGGCCGCGGCGCGGGCGGAGTGAACGGCATTGGCTTGCGCAAAGGCGACCGGGTTACCTCGATGGAAGTGGTCGAGCCGGGCGGCAGCTTGCTGGTCGTCACCGATCTCGGTTTTGGCAAGCGCACCCCGCTGGAAGATTATCCCACCCGCGGGCGTGGCGCCGGCGGAGTGATCACCATCGATCAAAAGCATTTTGACAAGATTGGGCACATCGCGGCGGCCCGGGTGGTGCAGCCGCAGGACGAGATCACTTTCATGAGCACCGGCGGGCAGGCTTTGCGTCTCAAGGTCAGCCAGGTTTCCGTCAGCGGGCGAGCCACCCGCGGCGTGCATTTGATGAACATGTCCGCTAACGACAGCCTGGCCTCGCTGGCGCGCATCCCCGCCGAGACAGTTGAGCCGTAGATAATAGACAGCGCTACGCAACAGCCCGGGCGAATCCCCGGGCTGTTTATTTTTATTGTAACTACTCAGGCCCTGGTAGAAAAGTTCCGGATTTGTGGTATTTGGCGGGTCTTCGCCCCGCCAAATACCACAAATCCGGCCTCTTTCCCCGATGGGCTGAGTAGTAACTTTTTATTTCTTGTTTGCGCGTCAAAACCGCTTGAAATATGGATAATTTCAGTTATAATAAAACAGAATTTCTATCTCAGAAAGACAACTGCACAGCTATAGGTGGAAGAGGCCGGGATTTGAGATGCGTGGGGTGCTTCGCACCCCACGCATCTCAAATCCCGGAACTTTCCCCACCCACTGAGTAGTTACTCAGGGAGTGCCTATGTACGCAATGACTGGAAAACTCACCGCCCAGGCGGGCCAGCGCCCTCGCTTTGTTGAGATCCTGCTGCGCGCCGCGCAGGTAGTCGGCCAACTGCCCGGCTGCCGCTTCTACATCGTCACTGAAGACCGCACCAACGACTGCGACATCTGGGTGCTGGAGCTGTGGGACGACAAAACAGCCCATGACGCCTCCCTGCAGGATTCCCGCGTCCGCGCCCTCATCGCCGAAGCCATGCCGCTGATGGATGGCGCTCCAGATGGCGTAGAATTAAGTGTCGCCGGTGGTCACGGCATTCCCGCCTGACCGTTTCCTTTCACCCAACAGGAGGTTCAAATGTCCAACGACAGCGCCTTGATGATCATCGACGTTCAAAAGGGCATGTTTCTTGACGAATGGCCCATCCACCGCGGGCCTGAACTGCTCGATACGTTGAAAGACTTGTTGGCTCGCGCCCGCGCCGCCGGCGTACCGGTCATCTTCATCCAGCACGATGCCACCGACCCCGCCGACCCGCTGCTCCCCGGCACGCCCGGTCACCCCATTCATCCTGCCATTGCCCCGCTGTCCGGCGAGCCGGTCGTCCGCAAGCTGCATCCCGATGCCTTCCAGGACACCACCTTGCAGGCCGAACTGGAATCTTGCGGAATCCGCAAGCTCATCATCGCCGGAATCCAGACCGAGTTCTGCGTCGATACCACCACCCGCCGCGCCTACAGCCTGGGCTATGAGGTCACCTTGGTGCAGGACGCGCACAGCACCTGGGATACCGAGAACATCACTGCCGCGCAGATCATTGCCCACCACAACCTGACCCTGGGCGGCTGGTTTGCCAAGCTTGTCCCCGCCGCCGAGGTAGCCTTCTAGAGCGCCGGTGCACAACCTTTCCCGTTTGTTTCAGCGTATCTTTCCCCAAGCCCGGCTGCTCCGTTCTTGGAACCTGACAGGGGGCATGTCTGCCCAGATGACCGCGCTGGAGGGGAAAGCCCCAGATGGCAGCCGAACCCGCTGCGTGCTGCGCTGCCCCGGCGAAGCCCAACTGATTCAGAACCCCGCCACCATCGAAAACGAGTACCGCGTCTTGCTGTTGGGGCAAGCCCTGGGATTGCCCATGCCCGCCCCGCTGTTGTTTCTGCCCCCCGGCGCGGAGTTTTCAGCCGCCTGCCTGGTGATGAAATACGTTGAGGGTGGGCTGGATTTTTCTCCCGCTCATCTGGAAGATTACCTGGCCCAGATGGCAGGGGCGCTGGCTCAAATTCATGCCGCAACCTGCGCCAAGGCAGGACTCGACTTTTTACCGCGGCAGGAAAGCGCGATTCTAGAGGCTCTGCCCGAGGTCGCAACTCCCGCGGACCTGCCCAGCAGCCCCATCCACGCCGCTCTGCAAGCCTTCTCGCCCCCCGCCCCTGCCAATCCCTCCGCTATGCTGCACGGCGATTACTGGCCCGGCAACCTCCTCTGGCAAAACGGGCGCCTGCAAGCCGTCATCGATTGGGAAGATGCCTCGCTGGGCGACCCGCTCATCGATTTGGGTATTGCCCGCCTGGAGGTAGTGTGGATGTTCGGCCCGCCGGTCCTGCCGCTCTTCACCCAGGCCTACGTGGCGCGCAACCGGCTGGATTTCAGCGCTCTGCCGTATTGGGACCTGTACGCCGCGCTGCGCCTTTCGCGGCTGGTGGACACAGATTTGGCTGCCTGGGCCGCTTCTTTTGCGCCTCAAGGCCGGGCCGACCTCACCGCTAGCGTTCTGGCAGAGCGCTTCGACTGGTTCGTTAAGCAGGCCCTGGCAGAAAGCGACCCTCTTCGTAGGCCGGCTTGAGCGATTTAACCAGCGGTTAAGCCTTTTGATCATCAGCAAAAGCCGAAATTTCAACGAAGATGTTGGGTTTCGGCCCGAGCCTGCGCCTCCCATTGATCGAAGCGACACTCGGCGCCGAAGATCAAACGATGATACGCGCCGAGGATCTCAGCCAACCCCTGGTAAAGCGCCTCCACCTGGGCCATGTCCACGCCTAAGTGGGACTGCTGCCAACCCGGATCATTGACGTGGTGACGGTCCAGATGCGCCAGGCTGCGGTCGCACTGCACTTTGAGCGCGGTGATCAGCGGGGCGTGCTCCTCCAGCAAGCGGGCTTGATCTTCCAATATCGCCTCCACTTCTTCCAAGCTGCCAAAGCGCACCGCCGAGGGCTTGCCCTTCACCAGGTTAGCAAGATAGCGCACATTGATCGATTCATCGCGCCGGGCGTTCTCCTTGACCAACACCATGCGCGAAAGGATCAACACTGCTTGAGCGTTGCAGGCGTCCTGGAAAGTTTCGGCCAAAACAGGCGCGCTGGAAATTTCGGCAGCCACCCGCGCCGCGTAAAAACTGCGCAGACCCGTGTCCAGCTCGTCGCAAAGCGCCGTCAAGGTTTGCTCAATCCGCCGATTTGGTTTTCCCATATATTTTCATTATATACGGGCTACGCTTTTGGGGAGCTTTGTGTTCCTAGTGTTATCGCATCATCAAAGGTAGGTACGTGCGCCAGTGAACGATAACCACCACCTCGTCCGGGGTTGGGTCCGCCAACCCCAGGCTGTCGGTGACAGTCAAGGAGAACGTCAAGACAGCATAACTATCAGGCGCAGTGAAGGTAGGGTTGACTGGATCGGCATCGTCTAAACTCACTATCGGGCCACCCGTTTGGACCCAATTATAAGAAAGAGGCGTATTGCCATCAGGGTCACTGCTGCCACTTCCATCCAGCGTAACCACCTCTCCAAAGATTACGTACTGGTCGCCGCCCGCATCTGCATTAGGAGCGGCGTTGATTCCCGTTCCCTGAATTGCAAATTCATATGGGTTCTCGTCACTGTCGTTGTTGTTAATTACGACGGTAGCGGTCCGATCACCCAGAGCCGAGGGAGTAAAGGTCACCTGGAATGTGGCTGTTGCGTTGGGCGCAATAATGGCAGGAAGAACAATGCCGCCAATTTCAAAATCTGCAGCGCTATCCCCAACCAGGCTAATGTCATCAACACTCAGGTTTGCCTCACCGACATTGCTGACCGCAAATGTTTGAGTGAGCACTTGACCCAAGGATACTTCACTAAAATCGGTGAAGTCCCCGGCAGATGGAGTGACATCGCCGGATAAAATCTCAATGCTATTTCCCAAAACAGATATTTCAGGAACCCCGTCAAAGTATATGTATCGCAAACCGCTGGTACTGCCACGGTAACTAATACCAGGAAGGCCGTTCGCTAATTGAGCCAAAGAAGGAGCGTATCCTACCCAACCTAGACCTCCATGCAGCACAATCGGACTACCCCAGGCACTCCCATCAACTGCTGTTGCCTGCACATATTTCAAATCACCATTTGTACTGTCATAGTAAGCAATAGTGGGAAAGTTGTTGATTACTGCCATAGAAAGTTCTCGTCCCGCCTCGCCCTCACTATCAAGAGTGAGTGGGGTTCCCCAGGCGCTGCCGCTCACGTCCGTCGCCCGAACATATTTCAAATCATCATTCGTGTCATCATAGTATCCAATCGCTGGATAACCCTCCACCACTACCATTGAGGCATCTCCTCCGACGCTCCCATCGCTATCCACAACAACGGGAGTGCCCCAGGCGCTACCATCCGTATCTGTTGCCCGCACATATTTCAAATCCTCATTAATGTAATCCATATACCCAATTGCAGGTTTCCCATTCACCACGGCCAGAGTGGTATAAACACCGACCCCACCAGCACTATCGATGGTAAGCGGAGCGCCCCAAGTGCTTCCATTAGCGTCTGTAGCACGGATATACTTCAAATCTCCGTTCTCCAAGTCACAGTAACTAATTGCCGGGTGACCATTCACAATAGCCATAGAGACATGAGAGCCTACCATACCTATGCTGTCTAAAGTAACCGGAGTTCCCCATGAGTTACCATTGGCGTCTGTCGCCCGCACATACCTTAAATCCATATTATCAAAACCCCAATAACCAATGGCCGGAAATCCATTGACAACAACCAACGAAGGCCATTGTCCACCACCATCGCTTTCCACAATGATTGGAGTTCCCCAGGCACTGCCCCCGGCGTCCATTGCTCGCACATACCGTAAATCACCCTCAAGCCAATCCGAATATGCAATAGCCGGGTAGCTGTTCACCATTGCCAGGGAATTGTACCAACCCATTTCATTATTGCCGTTATCCACAACGATAGAGGTTTGCCAGCCGGCAGCTACCGCCGTAACAATCAACACGCTCAAGACCAATGTAACAGCGACCAATCGTGCGATTCGGCTTACAGAGAACATATTTGGTTTCATCGTGATTTCTCCCTTTTTTGATGGAACTGAAATTAAAAATCAGGATACCCAATATATCCTGACGGGAAGCATGATGTGTCCCTATTAGGAAAAAAAGCCGCGCGATCCTTCCGCCGTTTGGCTAGCCCCCGATTGTGTCTTACAAAGATAGATTATACACAATTTTCCAACCAATATTTCGGACCCTTATACCTCTATCTGAGGGAATCCATTTGTATAATGAATAAAGGTGCCTTTCTTCTAATTGGAGGTAATCCTGTGTCTTTCCCAACCGAATGGCAAACCGTGAGGTATTTCTTCGGCACGCCGCTCAAGGTGCGTTTCCCCCAGTCCATACCCGCCAACCAGTGGATCTGGTGGGGCGTTCTCACCTGGGACAACTGCAAACGCCACCCCCAACGGCCCTTCGTCTTGCGCCTGTGGACCGGCTTTTGGAGCATGGTTGTTCTGCTCGGTTCAGAGTGGTGCCACAACCTGGCCCATGCTGCCGTCGCGCGCGCCATTGGCAAACCGATGGACGAGATTCACGTCATTCTGGGCCTGCCCCGCGTGGTCTACCACACCCTCAACGATACCAGCGTCACCCCGCGCCAGCACATGCTGCGCGCCGCCGCAGGGCCTTTGTTCAACCTGCTCGCCCTGGCCCTGGCCTGGGTCGGGCGGCGCCTCACCCGCCCAGATACCCCTGCGCGTGATATCGCCAACGTAGCAGCAATCACGAATGCCGCTATCGCCGGAGCCGGGATGCTGCCCATCCCAGGAATTGACGGCGGCGCCATGCTCAAATGGGGGCTGGTGGCAAAGGGCCGTTCCATTGAACAGGCCGACCGCGTGGTGCGGAAGACCAACCTGGGGCTTTGCGGAGGGATGGCGGGCGTGTGCGCAGTGGCGACGCGAAGGCGCAAACCCCTCATCGCCGTCCTCGCCGGGCTGTTAGCCGCACTCACCCTGGCGGTGGGCATGGGCTGGATCAAAGAATAGGACTTTGCTTGTGACTCGCGGCACATCACAACCGCCGCGCCTGCCCGTATACTGACGGCATGACCGACAAACTCCGCGACCCCGTCAGTGCTCTCACCCACCTGTTCTCCGCCGCCGTTGCACTCATCGGCGTCATCGTGCTGCTGACCCTCAGCGACAAAACCACCGCCTGGATCCTCTCGCTCAGCGTTTACGGCGCCAGCCTGGTGCTGCTCTTTCTGGCCAGCGGAACTTATCATTCGGTGCGCTCTACGCCCCGCGTCATCGAACTCTTTCGCAAGCTCGACCACTCCGCCATCTACCTGCTCATCGCCGGAAGCTACACTCCCTTCTGCGTCAACGCCTTCTCTGGTTTCTGGCGCTGGGGCTTGCTGGCCATCGTCTGGTCGCTGGCCTTCACCGGAATCATCATCAAAGTTTTTACCATGCGCGCCCCGCGCTGGGTTACCGCCGGGGTCTACGTGGCAATGGGCTGGCTGAGCGTGCTGGCGGCCCGCGAAATGCTGGCAGCCCTTTCCCCCAGCACCATCTTCTGGTTATTCGCCGGCGGGGTCATTTACACGCTGGGGGCAGTGGTGTATGCCACCAAGAAGTTGGAGTTGATCCCCGGCGTGTTGGGCTTTCACGAGGTATGGCACATTTTCGTCATGCTAGGCGCCGCGGCCCATTTTGTGGCGATAGCAACTTTGATCGCGTAGGGAAGGCTGTCCACCTAAGCATGATAGCGACGAGGCGTAATTTCATAAACATATTCCGCCCGTCCTAACCGATCAACGTCTGAATCATCGGCGTGACGTGTACAATGCTGGCCCGCCCCTGTACCACCTCGACGACGGCTTGCTCCAGCGCTTCTCGTCCGACCTGCGGCCAGCCAAAACTGGCCACGCACAGCGACTCGCCCGGCTGCAATCCTCCATGCACGCCCACCGTCGGCGCGCCGAAGTAAAAGCCCGCGGCGGAATCGCTGACCAGCAGCAGGTCCCCGCTGCGCGGGCCGGCCAGGTGGTGCAGCCGCGCGGGCACATCGGTCAGGTCCAACCCCGTCAGGAAAGCTTCGAGTTCCACAACCTCGCCTTGTGGCGTCAACGCTCGGTAATCCGCCTCCCAACCCTCGACCTGCACATTGCGCACCAGCACCGCAGAGAGGGCGCCTAGCAAATCTGGCGCATATTTTCCGGTCAGGTGAGCCTCCCAGAAAGCCCTGGCCACCGGCAGCACATCCCGCTCAAAGTCCGGCGCGTCGGCCCAACGGCCCTGACGGTTTTGCAGGTACACGTGCGCCAATCCGCCGTTAGCCGCCACCACCGCGTCACAAGCGGGGTCCTCGCCGGGCAGATCATGCACGTCCAGGCCCAGGGCATCAAACAGGTAGCCCATCTCGCGATCGAAGGGGAAGCTCATACGCAGCGAATGGCGGTCATCCGGAATCACCTCGATCTGCCCGTGATCCGAAACCACCACCGTCAGGCAGTTTTCCAACCAACCCGCTTTCTTCAGGCCATTCATCAGCTTGCCGATCAAACCGTCCAGCACCCCGGTCAGATAATTCGCTTGCGCCCCCGGGCCGTGAGCATGCGACTCGTGGTCCACGCCCATTAAGTACACGGTCAGCAGGTCGGGCTGGTGACCTTGCTTCAAATGCTCCAATGCACGCTTGACAGCCTGCCGATCAAACTTCTCAGCGCTGAGGCCCAGGGGCGTGCCCGCGCCTTTTGTGAAGCGCGCAATCTGCGCCAGACTGGGGGGCAGCCAAGTGTGCGCGCCGCGCGAGACCATGTGATGCACCACCGTGCTGGCCAGCCCGCGCCCACCCGCCCACTCGTACAGGGTGGGCGTTTGAATAGATATCGTCCCATTGAGCAAACCAGGAGGGGTATACATGAACACCGCATCGTCCACCGCCAACGTGTCGCCAATATCAAAGGCGTAAAAGCGGGGCGAGGGCGCAAAGCGATCGAAGAGCTGGTTGCCGGTGATGCCGTGGCGGTCAGGATGCGCGCCGGTGAACAGCGAGGTCTGCGCGCACATGGTGATGGACGGCGCCGTGCTGACCGGGTCCAGGTGCAGCGGCGCGGAGCCCAGCAGCTCCGCCAGGTGAGGCAACATGCCTGCCTCTAGCGCAGCGTGAAACACGTCCTGCCGCAGCCCGTCAACATCAAGGATTAACACTCGCCGGGGATGTTTAGAAGCACCCATGAGGTAAAATTCTCCTGAAGGAATTGTAACATTTTCAACGAATTTGACGTATCCTGCATTGCTGGGCCCACAGGGCCGTGGCATAAATGCATTGAGCGGCGCAAACATTCTCACACCAATTTCAAAAAGCGCATTGCTTGCAGGTTTATTAGATTCTTGCTATAATCCACTTGACAAGACAACTATGATCTTGTCAGGTTATGTTCTTGGAGTAGGGCTTGTCTGCTCGACCCAGATTTGACAAGGCGTTGTGCAGGCAGTCCAATTTTATCCCAGTGAATTACTTCTCAACCCAATCTTACACCCGGTCCTGCTAGCCAGGATTTTTCGCCTATTACAATTTCCTATCCAGGAGCCTCTCACAATCTATGGACATTCTCGCGCTAGAAAACGAGCCGCTTGCCACGCTGCGCCAGATGGGCAAAGAACACAACATTCCCAATTCCCACCGGCTAAAGAAAGAACTACTCATTCTCAAAATCCGCCAGGCTGAGGCTGAAAAAGAGGGCCTGGAAGTTCGCGGCGGCATTTTGGAGATCATGAATGAAGGCGTGGGCTTTTTGCGCAGCGATTACCGCATCGGCCCAGACGATGTGTACGTATCCCAGGCGCAACTGCGCCGCTACGAACTGCGTAACGGCGACCTGGTCATTGGCCATGTCCGCCCGCCGCGCGAATCGGAACGGCACTACGGTTTGATTAAGGTGGAAAGCATCAACGGGCTAAACCCCGATGAGGCCCGACGCCGCCCGAACTTTGAAGACCTGACCCCCATCTTCCCCGACAAGCGCTTTGACCTGGAAACCGACCGCGGCATCTTATCTACCCGGCTGATCAACCTGATCGCCCCAATCGGGCGAGGCCAGCGCGGGATGATCGTTTCGCCGCCTAAGGCAGGCAAGACCACCATCCTCAAACAGGTCGCCAACGCTATCTCCGAAAACTATCCCGATGTACATCTGATCATCGCCCTGATCGGCGAACGCCCCGAAGAAGTCACTGACATGGACCGCTCGGTGGATGGCGAAGTAGTGGCTTCCACCTTCGACGAGCCGGTCAGCTCGCACGTGCGCACCGCCGAAATTACCCTCGAGCGCGCCAAGCGCCTGGTGGAAATTGGCCGGGACGTGGTCATTTTGATGGATTCGCTGACTCGCCTGGCCCGCGCCTACAACCTGGTGGTCAACCCCTCCGGGCGCACCCTCTCGGGCGGCATGGACCCCTCGGCACTATACCCTCCCAAACGCTTCTTTGGCGCTGCCCGTAACCTGGAAGAAGGCGGCTCGCTCACCATCATCGCCACCGCCCTGGTAGACACCGGTTCGCGCCTGGACGATGTGGTCTATG
Organism: Anaerolineaceae bacterium; assembly: GCA_016927865.1. Taxonomy (GTDB): domain Bacteria; phylum Chloroflexota; class Anaerolineae; order Anaerolineales; family Anaerolineaceae; genus Anaerolinea. The sequence continues at coordinate 6,012 of JAFGLU010000128.1, read as the reverse complement.
AAGAGTTCAAGGGTACCGGTAACATGGAGCTGCACCTTTCCCGCCGCCTGCAGGAACGCCGCATCTTCCCCGCTCTCGACATTGAACGCTCCTCTACCCGTCGCGAAGATTTGCTTTTAGGCCCCGACATCTTGCAAAGAGTGTGGTTAATACGTAGAATGTACTTGCAGATGATTGGCAACCCGCCCGCGGGCGCAGGTATGGACCCCTCCGTGGCAACCGAAGCCATTCTGCAGCGCATGATCAAAACGCGCAATAACATGGAAATGCTTGAAAATCTGATGGAGGATGCGTGATTCGTAAAATGAATACCGCTGCGGCCCCGGCTCCGGCCCCCACTGCCGCAGCAGCCTCTCGAGTGAACCGCGATTGGCTTTTTTGGGTAACATGGCTTCTGGCCTTTTTAATGGTGTTTTGGCTGGCAACCGTAATCCTGGCGAAATCCGGGATTGACGTGTTTTCACGTGCCGACGAGAATAACCTGGGACCCGTTTTTTCGGTCCCGGCACAGCAAGAAAATATTCCCTTGCCAGACTTCATGCCGGGCATTCAGGTTGAATCCGTGGTGCGCTCCACCAGCCTGCACACGATTATTCCCGACGAATCCTTTACCATACCCAAGAAATACACGGTTGAGGCGGGCGATTCGGTGTTTGGTATTGCACTATCCTACAAACTGGAGCCTGAAACTGTTTTGTGGGCCAACCAGAACCTGCTCAATGACAATCCCAATATGCTTTCCGTTGGCCAGGAGTTGACCATTCCCGCGGTTGACGGCGTGCTACACAAGGTAAAAACCGGAGACACAATTGAGAGCGTAGCTAGCAAATACCAGGCCAACCCCGAGGAGATCCTCACCTGGCCAGGCAACAACATTGATATCGTCGAGCAGACTTTGGTAGCCGGAGAAACCATTATGGTTCCGGGCGGCGAGCGCGAGATGCAGACCTGGGTGGTACCCACCATCTGGCGGGCCAATTCCGGAGCCAACCAGACGATCAATGCTGCCTGTGACACCAGCGGCGCAGCGGTCTATGGGTCCGGCTACTTTATTTATCCAACCGATAATCACACCATTTCTGGTAACAATTATTGGTCGGGCCACCTGGGCATCGACCTCGCGGCGGCTCTTGGCGCGCCGATTTATGCGTCAGACTATGGCGTGGTCGTTTATGCCGGATGGATTGGCGGCGGTTACGGCAACATGGTGATGATTGATCACGGCAACGGGTTCCACACCCTTTATGCGCACAACAGCTCACTGGCTGTGCGCTGCGGGCAGGGCGTATCTCAAGGCCAGGTCATTGCTTATGGCGGCAGCACCGGTAATTCGACTGGTCCTCACTTGCACTTCGAAATTCGCTACGGTGGTATGTTCGTCAATCCGCTGGATTATCTTCGCTAACCAAGCGAAGAACGCTCCTGCTTTATCTACCTATAGCCGAAGCATGAATAATGTCAGTTCGGGTTAGGGTGAAGTGCCTTTTTTTAGCATAATGCTAAAAAAGAATAATCCCGAACTCACGTTGAATAATAAAAACCATAAGGACCTATCCGAAAATTCGGGGGAAAACAATTTTGAGGTTATTGTGGGTGCTTCGCACCCACAATAACCTCAAAATCTCAAACCTGCCCAATAATTTTTAGGATAGGTCCTAAGGGTCTCGGAAGACCCTTAGGGTTTCAAGTTTAACCTCGCTTGTTTAGGGGTTTTCCCAGTAAGCCATCTCATCAATGCGAGCGGTGTAGTTCTTGGTTTCAATCGCGCCAATGTAAACGCCCAGATAGCCGGCTGTCCAGGTGGCATCGGTGAAGTCCGCCAGATACACGCCGTTAGCATAAAGCGAAATGCGGCTGCCGCTGACCAACAACCCCAGGCGGTTGTTTTGATTGCTACCGGAGACAATGGCTTTATCCGAAGTCCACGCCTTCAACCAGGTCATCTTGCCATTGGTGCCGTCCTTGCCGTCCCAGCGGCGCAGACCATAGCGGCCATCGCAGCTGAAGCCGAACAAGTAACCCCGATCGGCGTCTTGCAGCACCGGCGAGCGGAAGATCACACCGTACTGGTCACTGCCGCTACAATTACCCGAATTTACCTGCATTTCCAGGTACATATTCTCTAAACCGTACCCGGCCGGGTTGGCCAGACGCCAGCCCACATAATTGGTCAGGCCGGTCATAAGCATTTGCCCGTCCTTAAATTCAAGCGAGGTGTACTCACTATCGCCAGTCGGCCAGATCCAGGACACGGCGCTGTCCATCGTGTCGCGCTTGGTGGGTTCGCCCAGGCTGGAGCGGGGATCTTTGGGGTCCAGCGTGGCGGTTGGGGCGGCCGTATTGGTTGAGGTCGCCGTAGGCCCCTGAGTGGCGGCTGGCTCAGGTGTGGGCGGCACGGGCGTCTCGGTTGGAGCAGCCGGTTCAACTGCCGCCTCGGGGGTGTTGGTGGCAACCAACGGGGCTTTGTCCTCCGGCTCGCCGGCAGCCGGGGTAGCAGTGGCAACCAGCGGGGCTGCCACGGTCGCCGTGGGCACGCTGGTCAGCAAGCGTTCCAGTTCCGCCTGAATCTGCTCATCGGTCAAAGTGGGGGTTGCTCCCCCGTCCGGCGCCTTGGGCACGCCCGGCAGCGAAAAGCTGCATCCCGAAAGGATCAGGCTTAGCACAAGCAATAAAGGCAAAATTTTCTTCATCATTTTCCTCCGCTTTGCCAGAAGTACTCCCCTGGCGAACCTTCTACATTCATCATTAGACGCCGGCCGGCAGCCCCTGGTTCCCGGCATGGGATGGTCAAGCCTTGTAGCCGATCATGCGCAAAAAGCCCTTACGCCAGGCAATCCCTGCTTCATCTTCAACGCCTTGCGGTTTTGATCCATCCGCCACCCCCAAAATGGCCCGACCTGCGCCAACATCGGCCAGAATCACCTGGGTTGGGTTGGCGGTGGCGCAGAAAATGCGGCAGACTTCGGGGGTGTTTTGCACCGCTTTCAGCACGTTGATTGGGTAGAAACCTTCGGCCAGGAAAATGATGAAGCTGTGCCCCGCGCCAAGGGCCAGGGCGTTCTTGCAGGCCAGGTCAATCATTTCCTGATCGGTACCCGAAAAGCGCACCAGGCAAGCCCCCGACGCTTCGCAAAAAGCCATACCAAATTTAATTCCCGGAACACAGTTGACCAAGGTCTCGTGAATATCTTCCACTGTCTTGATGAAATGGGATTGCCCCAGGATGAAATTAACGGCTTCGGGTTTGTCTATTTCGACGGATAAGAATTCCATCCCCTGCTCCTTCAAGAACATCACCCGACAAAACATTGGGCGATCGAATCGATACAAGTATTTTACATCATGTGGACCCAATTCGCACCCGTTCACAAGCAGTTCTTTTCGGGTTCTTTGGGAGTTGCTGCTGTAGGTGCTGCATTTTCGGGATATTACCGCCAAAACTTGCAGAATCGTTGGGCTGAATGATTTGTCAATTCGACCTTCTTAGAGTATGATCAATTTTGTGAAAAGCTCCGAAACTCCTTTTCTAGCCGATTGGTTTGCAATCTCTCTGCGCTGGCTGGTCATTTTTGGACTGGTCATCTCTATGTCTATGAGCAGCAGCCTGGGATTGTATCAAATCGCCGGTTTGGGTTTTTCGGTCGTCTGGAATGCGTTCAATTCCACCCTGGCAATCTTCAATCGACGCTTACCGGCCCATCGCATCGTCAACCTGGCGGCGGATACGATCGCGACGATTGCGCTTTTCATTCTGGCAGGCGGTTATAACAGCCCAATTATTTGGGTTGGAGCACTGTCCATCATGTCTGGTGCAGTCTATTACGAACTGCGCGGCACCCTGGCAATGGCTTTCATCACTTCAGCCCTTCAGATCGGGTACGCCTACCTCTTCTCCAATTCTGCTATTACACTGCAACTGGTCGGCACCACGATTGGGCTGAACCTGGTCATTGCGACTGTGTCCGCCGCACTCAGCTACCCTTTGTTGAACCGCTTACGCCAGAGTTACATGAGCATTCAGCGCCAGCGCCGCGAAAGCGAGCAGCGTGTCCAGCAGATAGAGCGCACCCGCATGAAAGCTCTATTCTCAATGGTAGAGGCCTTCAGCGCAACACTCAACTACCAGACCGTGCTGCAAAGCACCCTCGATATTAGCACCAATGCCCTGGGGGTGGCAAACGGGCAATCGGATGTTCTCCTGCGGGGGTTTTTGTTGTTTACCGGAGAAAACTTGCGCCTGTCTGCCTCGCGTGGCTTCCCCAGCCGTGACCAGAACCTGGAACTGCCCGCCGAAGAGGGCGTTCTGCGCGACGTACTGCAGAGCGGCGAAAAAAAGCTTCTCCTCAACCCGGGCACAGACCCCGAACTGGGTAAGTTTGTGGGCATGGAAGGCACCGCCGCAGCATTATGCTTGCCCCTCGTGCGCGGATTGAGTGCCTTTGGTGTGCTCATCCTGGCTCACCCACAGCCCGATTTCTTCACAGAGGAACGCAGTGAGACTCTAGAGATGATCAGCCATCAGGCTGTCATTGCCATTCAAAATGCGCGCCTGTTTCAGGACCTGTCTGCCGAAAAAGAGCGCATTGTGCAAAGCCAGGAAGAGGCCCAAAAGAAGCTGGCCCGCGATTTGCACGATGGCCCCACGCAATCGGTTTCGGCCATTGCCATGCGCTTGAGTATCGCCCGGAAAATCATGGAGCGCAGCCCCATGGAGGCCGTAGACGAGCTGGTTAAGATTGAGGATTTAGCACGCCGCACCACGCAGGAAATTCGCCACATGCTGTTCACCCTGCGCCCTCTGGTGCTGGAAAATGAAGGCCTGGTCGCCGCGCTAAACACCATGGCCGACAAGATGAAAGACCTCTACGGGCAAAAAGTCATCATCGACGCGGACGCCGGGCTGGTCCAGGCGTTGGATATGACTCACCAGACGGTCATCTTCCAACTATCGGAAGAATCTGTCAATAATGCGCGCAAACATGCCGAAGCTGCCGAGGTTTGGGTGCGTCTCAAGTACGTGCCCAACGAGCCTGGCATGGCTGTGCTGGAAATTGCCGACAACGGCAAGGGCTTCAATGTGCAGGAAGTGCTCGGTTCTTATGACCGGCGCGGCAGCCTGGGCATGGTCAATTTGCGCGAGCGCACCGATCTGATTAACGGCGTTCTCAAGGTCGATTCTGTTCCCGGCCGGGGCACACGCATTCGCGCCTTCATCCCCCTAACCGACGATGCCATCGACCGGCTCCACCGTGCTCGCTAACCTTCTATTGAGCCAACTTTAACAGCAGCGGCAAGGCAGCTTTAATTGCCCGCGCCCGGTGGCTGATTTGATTCTTGTCGAAGCTGTCCAGTTCGGCCATGGTCAAACCGCGCTCGGGCAGCAGGAAGATCGGGTCATAACCAAACCCATTACCACCTCGCTCTTCGGGGATGATTTCGCCGGGGCAATCCCCATCAGCGAAAAAGATCTCCCCGTCCGGGGTAGCGATGGCCACTGTGCAGTGGAAGTGCGCCGTCCAGGGGCGAGCTTTGCCACGCAAATTCTGCAGCAAAAAAGCCCGCCGGTCTGCATCGCTGGCGCCCGGCTTCAGAGAGTAGCGCGCCGAATGCAGGCCGGGCTGCCCATCCAAAGCGTCCACCTCCAGGCCCGAGTCATCCGCCAGGGTGATGCAATTCGCGGCCTGGGCGTAAGCGCGTGCTTTGAGTGCCGCGTTGGCAGCATAGGTCAGTCCGTCTTCCACCACCTCTAGCTGAATTCCACGATCGGCAGGCAGGTGCAGTTCAAAGTGCTGGCCCTGAAGGATTTCTTGAATTTCTCGCAGCTTTCCTGGGTTGCTGCTGGCAATTAATATCTGGGTGAGTTTCATAGAGGGGCATCCGATCCTTGGGAAAGTTCTAAGGTCTGGATTCTACCAGCGTTTCGGGTTAAGTGTATCGACCCCGTTGAGGGTGTGTGCATGCAAAAGATGTCAGGGGAAATGGAAAAGAGATGGAGCCTGAGGTAAGATAAGG
>JAFGLU010000127.1 GCA_016927865.1 Anaerolineaceae bacterium | reverse complement strand
CCTTATCTTACCTCAGGCTCCATCTCTTTTCCATTTCCCCTGACATCTTTTGCATGCACACCCTATTTGAGACCGCTTACAAATACTGGCATAGATGTCTTACAATATGGGGCAGTGCAGGTTATAATTTCAGGGTTATGATATTGGTAACCGGAGGGACGGGTTTCATCGGGCAGGTTTTGGTTAGACAACTGGTTGCGGCAGGTCACCCAGTGCGTATTTTACTGCGCCCGTCAAAGACTTCGCCACGCCTGCCTAAAGGAATCCCGGTGGAGGCAGCTGTTTGCAGCCTCAAAGACGAACGAGGGCTGCGTGCCGCGATGAAGGGCGTGGAGGGGGTTTATCACCTGGCGGGCGCGGAGCAACGCGGTTCTCAGGCAGACCTGCAGGGTGTGGATATTGAGGGCAGCCGGATGGTGTCAAAAGTTGCGGCGGAGGCAGGAGTGAAGAGATTGGTTTACCTGAGCCATTTGGGCGCAGATCGGGCTTCCGCCTACCCTGTTTTGAAGGCCAAGGGCATTGCCGAGCGGTTGATCACGCAAAGCGGCGTGGCCTATTCCATCCTTCGATCGGCGCTTGTGTTTGGCCCTGGCGACCACTTCACTACCCGGCTGGCGCGTCTGTTCAAGATGACGCCGTTTGTTTTTTTAATGCCCGGCGAAGGACATTCGATGCTGCAACCGATCTGGATTGAGGATTTGGTCATGGCGTTGACGCTCTCGCTGGATGAAAGCGTCGTTGAGAATCGCACGCTGTCCATTGGCGGGCCGGAATTTTTGTCTTTTCGAGAGATTAGTGAGCAGGTGGCCCAGGCGGCAGGCGTGAAGAAGCCGTTGGTGCCAATGTCACCAGCTTACCTGCGAATTTTAGCCGTATGGATGGAACATAGTATGCGCAACTTCCCCATGTCCATATTCTGGCAGGATTACCTGGCAGCCGATCGTACCTGCGAGCTGGATACACTTCCGCGCTTGTTTGGGCTGCTGCCCGAACGCTTTGGCCGGCAGTTGGATTACTTGTGGCCGGCAAAAAAGCCACTGCCTTCGAGCGGGGCGGTGTAGGCGATGACAGAGCGAGCGTTTTGCGTACACGGTCATTTTTATCAGCCGCCGCGGGAAGACCCGCTAACGGGCCGGGTGCCGCGCGAGGCGGGGGCTGCGCCTTACCAGAATTGGAATGAGCGCATCCATGCTCAGTGCTATTACCCAAACACCCTGCTGCGTAATTTTGAGCGCATCAGCTTTAACTTTGGACCGACGCTGTTTGAGTGGATGTTTGACTACGATCCTGAGACACAAGCCAATATCATCATGCAGGCGATGAAGAATGTGGAAGCTCAGCAGGTGGGCAATGCTATGGCCCAGGCTTATAACCACACCATCCTGCCGCTAGCCTCGCAGCGGGATAAGGTTACCCAGGTGCGCTGGGGAATTGCGGATTTTGAATTCCGCTTTGGCTACAAGCCGCAGGGAATGTGGCTTCCGGAGACGGGCGCTGATAATGAAACATTGCAAGTGCTGGCCGAATGCGGCATCCAGTTCACCATCCTGGCGCCCTGGCAGGCGGACGCCGAGTCGGTCGATACCACCCATCCGTACCGGGTGGAATTGCTTAATGGACAGAGCATTGTGGTGTTCTTCTACGATCAGGCATTGAGCACACGGGTGAGCTTTGACCCGGCTTCCACGGTCAATGCCGACCGCTTCATGGGTGAATTGGTTATGCCGCGCTTCCGCTCGGAGTGGGAGGGTAACAACAGGCCCCAATTGGTGATGATCGCTTCCGATGGGGAATTGTACGGGCATCACCAGCCGTTCCGCGATAAGTTCCTGGCGTATTTGTTGGATAAGGCTGCCAAAAATCACGGGGCGCAGATCACCTACCCAGCCAAGTGGCTGCGCGATCACCCGGTGGAGGAGACGATTTCGATCCGCCCGCGGACCTCATGGAGCTGCTATCACGGCGTGACGCGCTGGTCAGGCAACTGCTCCTGCACGCCCAACGGAGAGTGGAAGGAGCCCTTCCGCAGATCCCTGAATATTTTGGCGGATGCTATGGATGAGGAATACGAGCTTGCGCTGAAATCCTGGGTGGACGATCCCTGGGAATTGCGTAATCGCTATATCGATGTAGTGCATGGTGAAGAGACCCTGGAAGAGCTGGTCTATGAGCAGGGCAGCAGGCGGCCTGAAGGGCGCGACCTGGAAAAGTTGCAGTATTTCTTGCGCAGTCAGTATGAGCGGCAGCGCATGTACACCTCTTGCGGCTGGTTCTTCGATGATTTGGACCGGATCGAGCCGCGTAACAACCTGGCTTATGCTGCGCAAGCCACCTGGCTGAACCGCCTGGCGACGGGCAACGATTTGAGCGAGGTGATTGCGGAAGAGTTGACCGCTGTGCGCAGTTGGCGCAGCGGACTGAAAGCCGAAGATGTGTTCTTGAAGCACCTTCAACGGGCAGGAGCGGCCTGGCGGGAGAGGGTGGAAGACTAATCATCGAAAAACAGATCCATCCGGCGCTCATGCGCCGGATTGATCTGTTTTTCGACATTATAATAATTTACAAACCTGCCAGCAGCTTTTCCACCTGATAACCGGAGGCGCGGGCGGCTTTGAGCAGCTTCTTGCGCATTTCCTGGCAGATGAGCAGACGCTCGACGAATAGAGAGGCGCTGGCGTTTGCATCGGCGAGAGAGTTGAATGCAGACATCAACTCCACCCATCCGATCCATTCCTCAAAGGCTTCGCGGTTGAACCAGAGGATGTCTTTGTAGCGGTTGACGCCCAGGAAGGCGCGCACCTCGTCATCGGCTATCCAGGCTTGAACCATTTCGCCCAGGGGTTGAATGCCGCACTGGCTGTAGGTGTCCTGCGTGGCGCAGAGCAGTTTGAGGCGAGCTACCACGCGGCCGGCAGTGGGGGCGTCCAAACCGAGGCCCATCGCGGTTTCATGCAGCGATTTGCCGAGCTGCCACTCGTCGATCCAACTGCGCGTGACAGCGGCGGGCTGCGCATCGCCGCTCAGTCGGCCCATGTTGCGCAGGAAGAGGAAGCTGACCCAGGCTACCCACTCGGGGAAGTGATCATCGTCCAGACGCTTGAGGATGTTTGCTAGGGCTTCGTGGTAAGCGGTGGAGCCGGGCAGGGGGAAGCGCTCGTCGATCAGGCGCAGTTTTAGGCTGGCCTCCAGCTCGATGCTCAACTGCTCCAGAATGGGGGCTGGGTCACCGGCCAGGTCGTTGAGGTCGTTGATCCCGCGCAGCAGTGCGTCCAGTTTTCCTTGGGCTTCAGGCAGCAGGTGCTCTGGAAGCATCTGTCCGGCGGTAGTCAGGCGCTGATGGGACAGATAGTTGAAGTATCCGGGGTTGAACAACTCGCGCAGAGGGCCAAGCACGGGCTGAAGGGTCAGTTCACGCAGGGCTTCGCGCACATCCGGCACGCCGCGCCCGTTGAGATACTCGTACAGCTTGCGGAATGAGCCCCACTCGTCATCGCGCACGGCGCGGAAATCGAGGAACACATGGTACTCGTAGGCGTTGAGGGCCAGGAAGATACCCTTGTCTTTCATGTCCTGGCTGGAGAAGAGGTACTCCAAGCCGCTGACCTGGTCGCGAGCCAGGATGAAGCCATCCGGCTCGGCCTGGATGTTGAGCCCCTCGGCCAGGGTGCGTTGGACCATGCGCCGCTCGCCACCCGCGCCCTTGACCAGGAAGCCCGCCGAGGTACGAATCCAGCCTTGCGTGCTGCCATAGCGGTTGTGAACCACCACCAGGGCGCGTTCTGAGCCGACTCCGTTGGAATAGGCGAAGACATTTTCGTCCACGCCGCCGCCGGTGAAGAAATCGTAGAGTAAGAAGTTATCTACTCCGGCGAACAGGGTGCGGCGGTGCAACAACGGGGAGATTTCGCGGGCGTGGCGGTCGATCAGGTAGCCGTCGGGATGTTCATCCCACAGCGCCTTGCGGAATTCCATGCCGTACTTCTCGGAATAGCCCTCGAATTGCCCGTGCCCAAACATGGGCAGGCCGGGCATGGTGGCCATGAGAACACAGATGCCGAAGTACTTGTCGCCTTTGCCGAATTGATCCACGGCGGTGCGCTCGTCGGGGTTGTTCATGAAGTTGACGTAGCGCTTGAGAATTTCGGGTTCAAACTCGAGGGTATTTTTGATCAGGGTGCGGTATTTGTCGTTTTCCTCGTTACGCAGCATGTTCATGAAGGCGCTGTTGTAGACGCGGTGCATGCCCAGCGTGCGCACAAAGTAGCCTTCCATCAGCCAGAAGGCTTCGGCCAGGAGGAGGGTGTCGGGGGCTTCGCGGGCCACGCGGTCCACCACCTCGCGCCAGAACTCCACAGGGAAGGCCGCTTCAAAATCGGCACGGGGGATGCCGTTTTCGGCGCGGGAGGGGATGGCCCCGCCGCCGCCCGGCTCGGGGAACCACAGGCGCTGGTAGTGCTTTTTGGCCAGGGTCATGGCGGCGTCGAAGCGGATGATGGGGAAGCGCCGGGCCACGCCCAGGATGGTCTGGATGACCGCTTCGCGCACGGCAGCGTTGAGGTAGTTGAGCTGGGCTGTGTCGTTCCAGGGCATGGTGGTGCCGTCGTTGCCGTGGTAGATGTAACGGGTCTGCCCGTTACGGTGATCCTGATACTCAAACACCACGGCAGCGTCACTTCGCGAGAAGTAGTGATCTTCGATGCGAATGCTGACCGCCGGGTCGTTGGACAGATCAGGCCCGGTGAAGGAATAAGCCGGGTAGGGAGGATAGGAGAGGGACAGGAACCAATCGGGATGGTGCACGACCCAGCTCGAGTCGATGCCCATGTGGTTGGGCACCATGTCTGAGGCCAGGCGAATGCCGTGCTGCCAGGCCCGGTCGCGCAGGTTGTGGTACGCATCTTCGCCGCCCAGATCCCAGGCCACATCGTAGCTGTGCAGGGAATAGGCAGAGGCGATGGCCTCCTGGTTGCCCATCAACTGCTTGATTTTGGCCGAGGCCTTGCTGCGTTCCCACACGCCGATGAGCCACAGGCCGCTGAATCCGCGGCGGGCCAGATCGGCCAGTTCTTCGTCTGGAATTTGGTCCAGGCGGGTGATGGGGCGGTCGTACTGATGGCTGAGTTGGTCCAACCAGACGTAGGTGTTCTTAGCGATCACCACCAGGCGGGGCATCCATTCCTGGTCGGGGCTGAAGGCTTCCACTTCCAGCTCGGCGGCGCCGCGGTCAAAGGTGGGGATGACCGTTGGGCCGGGGCCTATGAAGGGCAGCTTTTCTTCTTCTTTGATCAAATCCAGGCTGCTGAGCAGGCGGTAGAGATAGCGTCCGAGAAGATCGCTCCAGCGCTCGCGGATGTATTCGAGCTGCCCTGTGAGGGAGTAAGGCACGGCAATGGCTGGGCTGCGCAGCATCTCGACCAGGCTGTCTCGCTCGGGGCCGAAGGGCGGTTGGCTCTCGAAGAAGGTTTGCAGGCCGCTGATGATGTGGCGGTAGCCCACCCCGGCAGACAGGTCGCTGTCGTCGAACAATTCGGTGAAAGGCTGGGCAGCGGGGTTCTTGTTAGCAATCCACAGCATGAGCAGTTCCTCGAGGAGCACCTGGTGGTTGGGGACGCCTTCGGTTTCGTCTTCCAGGTAATCAGCCAGGGTTTGTTCTCCGCGGTAGACAGCCAGGGGCGGGAAGGCTTCGGCGAATTGGGCCAGGGTTTGGTTCACGGCTTGCTCGCCAACGCCGGCATAGAGGAATTCGAGGGCCTGGGCCATGGCCTGTGGGTTGACCTGCTTGCGGTACGTGGCAATGACCAGGTGCAGGATTTCGTCGATTAGACCAAGGGCGTTGAGCTGCCCGGCCTTGATACTTTCTTCGGGGAAGCGGACCAGGTCGCGGCGGGAGTTCATCTTTTGGGCGAACGTCCGCACAGCGTGGAAGTTAGCGAAAATAACGTTGCCAGTGAGGGAGAAGAGACTCTGGTCAAACTGGTACCGGTCGCGAGCCTGGCGGGAAACATGGAATTCCATAGGGCTTCCTTTCAGTTGGTTAATGGCAGAGAATGAAGTTGAATTCCGAACTTAATAATTATACAACGAGCAGGGTCTCATTGGGCAACGAGTGGGATGCGAGTTTGAATCCGGGTTTTCACACTCCATCGATGGATCGCGAATCATGCGGTTGGCAGAGGGCAGGGACTCTCCGACCTTGCCCAAGATCATGGTAGACCACGATTTACCCTCATCCCTGCCTTCTCCCTGGAAGGGAGAAGGAGCGGAGGTCGGGCACAACCGGGCGGGTCTTGCGTGAGGGTCAATGGGCCGAGCCTACAAGGATGTTTGAAAATTACCTGGCGAGAGCCTGCGATAAAGACCCGCACTCTAAGGGATTGGACTTTTGACAACACGAAATAACCATGCGATTGCAAAAAGCAGGGTAGTACATTAAAAATCGAATAAACGAACCGAAAAGGTT
>JAFGLU010000126.1 GCA_016927865.1 Anaerolineaceae bacterium | reverse complement strand
TGGTGGCTGTTATCGGTGCTGCGCTCTTCATGGGCGTTGGTGTTGTCAATGCTCAGGCTCCCACGCCGGGCACCCCTTCCGGTAGCGGGATGGGTGGCAGTTGGATGATGGGCGGGGATACCCCCATGTCAGACTACATGCACGCGGCTTTGGCTGACAAGCTGGGCCTGACCGTGGCTGAACTGGAAGCGAAGGAAGCCGAGGGCGTGACCGCCTGGCAGATCGCTGAGGCGCAAGGCCTGACGGTTGAAGAATTCCGGGCTATGATGCTGGAAGCCCGCACAACTGCCCTGGCGCAGATGGTTGCCGACGGCACCATTACCCAGGAGCAGGCCGACTGGATGAGCCAGCGCGGCGCAGGTAGCATGGGCGCTCGCGGTGGCTGCCCGACCGGTGAGACCGGCCCCGGTACGATGATGCGCGGTAACGGCAATCGTGGCGGCGGGATGCGCGTGCGGCCGTAAGGATAACTTGAAAGAAACACCCCAGAATGATCTTCTGGGGTGTTTCTTCGTTAAGCGGACAGTTTCCGTCAAAACTTCCCCCACCCAACCCTCCCCCAGCCGATTGGGATTCGGGTTGTTTCGTGGGTTTGGCTGGGGAGGGTAAAAAAGGCCTTACAAAGACCAAAATCGCCCTCACCCTAACCCTCTCCCGGTGGGAGAGGGGACAGAATTGCTCGTGATATCAAAAGGCCAAACTTCAGTCACTTTTTCGAAATCCGATCCCCTACCCACACCTTGGGCTGGGTTGCGTTCTGAGTTTAATGCGTGGGGATTCCAATTACAGGAATGTACGATCAGATTTTATGTGAGGCAGATGGCTCAAGACGAGGCGCTGGCGTAGCGGCTCAGGGCTACCCGGAAGAGCAGCGAGGCGCCCGTGACCAGGGCCACCGAGAGGGCCAGACCGCCCAATTGCAACGGCAGCGGCAGGCCCAGGGTGAGGGCCTGGGCGGGCAGGGTGGTGATGATGCCTACGGGGATGATCCAGGTGAGCACCACGCGCAGCCAGGAGGGGTATAGGCCGACGGGGTAGCGGGCCATTTGGAAGATGCTGTTGAAGATCCAGGTGAAGAGCACGCCAGGGAACCAGAACACCAGCGCGGCGAAGACCAGCATGAGCGCGTATAGGGTGGCGACCGCGGAGACGAGCGCGGCCAGGAAGGACAGCCAGTGGCCTACGGGCACGGCCTGACCAATTTTGACGACGGCTAAAATGAGGACGGCCACGCCCAGGGCGAGGTCGATGAAGGCGTACAGGTTCCAGACGCGGAAGCTGGCCAGGAACTGAGTGTTGACCGGGCGCAGAAGGGTGTAATCGAGCCGGCCAGTCAACACCTCGCCGTCCATGCCAGCCATGCTCTCCAGGCTGGGGCCGAAGACTAAGCCGCGCAGTGCTGAAACGATCAGGTAGACTCCCAGGAGGGCCAGCGTGGCGGGAAAATCCCAGCCCCGGATGGATTGCACCTGCCCAAACAGCACCAGCAGGGCCAGCAGCCCGGTGCCCAGGTTAAGCAGTGAGTGGAACAAGCTGATGAAGAAGTTGGAGCGGTAGGCCAGCTCCTGTTGGAAGGAAGCGCGGGCAAAGGTTTGCAGAAGTTTGAGCGAGTGCATGTTAGCCTCCGATGGCGCTGTAACGTTTGATGCCGCCGGCCCACACCAGCCGCGCCAGGAGCAAGGCGGCGGCCAGCCAGGCTGCCTGGATGGCAAATCCTTGGGCAACATGGGTGGCGGTTAACTGCCCGGTGAGGATTTCGATGGGGAAGCCGACCATGTAACGGAAGGGCAGATAGATGGCAACGGTTTGCATGGCGGCAGGCAGAAGCGGCACGGGCGCAACCACGCCAGCCAGGAGAAAAACCAGCGAGTCCTGCAGGGTGAGGAGGGCGTCGGCGCGGGTGGCCCAAAAAGCCAGCAGGGCCAGCCAGTAACCCCAGATGAAGCGCAGCAGCCAGGCCAGGAGCAGCGCAGGTAGGAACAAGAGAATTTCACGCGGCCCGGCATTGAGCTCGGGGCGCAAGACGAGCGCCAGCAGCCCGGTAATGGGCAGGATGAAGGCCAGGTAAACCACCTTGCCGGCCAATTCTGCGGAAAGGACGTTGTAATGGGGCGATAGCGGGCGCAGCAGCCAGGCGTTCAGCTCGCCGGAGCGGATCACATCGCCCAGGGTCCAGTTGGTTTGCGAGTAGGTGAGCTGATTGACGAGGATGAGGGTCAGGTAATACCCGGTGAACTGCGGTGCAGTCATCCCGCCGATGGAGGCTTCCCCGGCAGCGCTGTGCCAGACGAAGAGGTACACCAGGGGCGGGACCATCCAGCCGAAGGCCAGCAGGAAGAAGAAACTGCGGTACTGCATCCAGGAGAGCCAGGAGCGTTTGATCAGCGCCCAACCGCCGCGGTGATTCATACTTTGCCCTCCTGGTAAATTTGATCGATGACGGCTTCGATGGGCGGGTCTTCGACGGTCAAGTCGACGACCGGGAGCGAGCCGAGCAGTTGGGCGGTGAAGGCGGCTGCCTCGTCGCGGGGCAGGCGGAAGGTGTGGCGGCCTTCTTCGCTCACCTCCACGGGCTGGAGCCCGCCCGGAAAGGCCGGCGGCGTGCTGTTGACGAGCAGGCTGGCGTGGACCAGCTTGAAGGGGGCCAGCTTTCGGGCTAGCTCTTGCAGGTCGCTGTCGTAGAGCAGCTTGCCTTCGTGGATGAGGATGACCCGCGGGCAGAGGGCGGTGACGTCGGCCATGTAGTGGCTGGTGAGCAGGATTGTGGCGCTGCTGCGGCGGTTGTACTCGCGGATGAACTGGCGCAGGCGGTTTTGCATGGACACGTCCAGGCCCAGGGTGGGCTCGTCGAGGAACAGCACCTGGGGGCGGTGGATGAGCCCGGCGACCAACTCGCATTTCATGCGCTCGCCGAGGGAGAAGTTGCGCACCGGCTTGGTGAGCAGTTCACGCATGCCGAGGAGGTCGATGAGCTCGTCAAGAGTCTGACGGTACTCGGCGGGGGGCACGGCGTAGATGTCGCCCAGCACCTGGAAGGAATCCAGGGGGGGAATGTCCCACAGCATTTGGGATTTGTTGCCCATGACCATGCTGATGCGGCGCAGATAGGCGTGGCGGCGCTCCCAGGGGGTGAATCCGGCTACGGTTGCCTCGCCGCCGGTGGGGTGCAGCAGCCCGGCCAGCATCTTGAGGGTGGTGGTCTTCCCCGCGCCATTGGGACCGATGAAGCCGACGATTTCGCCCGGTTCGACGCTGAAGCTGATCTGTTGCACGGCTTCGACTTCCTGGTAAGTGCGGTGGGTGAGGCTGCGCAAGGAGGCTTTCAGGCCTGCCTCGCGCACGGGGACGCGGTAGGTCTTGCTCAGGTTGTGGACTTCGATACAGGGTTTGGTCATCTTTGTGTACCTCAATTAAATTATAGGACCCTGGTGTTTAAATGGAGGGTTGCCAGATCTCTCCATGAATTACACGAAAGGGAGGAGAAGAAATTTTTCCGCGAATTTGCGCGAATGAATCGCGAATGGAAGAGGAATTATTTTCCACGAATTGCACGAAGTATCTTGTAGGGGCACAGCGATGGGAAGAGACGTGTGTTTGAACTAAAGACGAGCTGCGCCCGAAGGGGGAAGAGGAACCGCGGAGGCGCGGAGAGCGCAGAGGAAAAGAGGAAGAATGATGAAGAATGAGATTACACTTTTGACGGCTGACGGCTTCTTTTTGACATCTTCTTGACATCACACACTGTTATCGTTGATACAATGATACAATCACGCGATAAGGAGAATGAAAATGGAAGCTGTCATCGATCAAACTGTTTCATCTGAAAAGAAGGTTGATACCCGGCGGGTGCTTATCTACCTTGCCTTTGCCTTTGGCATTGCCTGGCTGGCGGGGCTGGTTGTTTACCTGACAGGCGGGCTGGCCAACAGCCAAGAACTGTTCCCCGGCACGGGAATCACATGGGTGGCGTTGCTGCTGCCCGTCGCCTACATGGGCGCGCCGGCGATTGCGCATGTGCTGACGCGGGTCATCACGAAAGAGGGTTGGAAGAACGTCGGGCTGCGCCTTAATTTCCGCAAAGGCTGGCCGTACTGGCTGATGGCCTGGTTCGGCCCGGCTGTGTTGACCATTGTGGGTATAATCGTCTACTTCTTGATCTTCCCCCAGCACTATGACCCTGAATTGGGTCAGGTGAAAGAGTTGTTGGCGCGATCTGAGGCTATGACGGGAGTGAAATCGCCGATCACACCGTGGACTTTAATCATTATTCAGGTTGCTCAAGCCGCGCTGATCGCCCCGTTGATTAACGGCCTTTTCACCTTTGGCGAGGAGTTTGGCTGGCGTGCTTACTTGCAGCCCAAGCTCATGAGCCTCGGCCCGCGCAAGGCCATGCTGTGGATGGGCCTGATTTGGGGCGTGTGGCACTGGCCGCTGACTGCACAGGGGCATAACTACGGGCTGGAATATGCCGGTTTCCCCTGGTTGGGGATGCTGAGCATGGTGTGGATGACATTTGGACTGGGCCTGTTCCTGGGGTGGATGACCTTCCGCGCCAAGAGCGTTTGGCCAGCGGTGATTGGGCACGCGGCTGTCAACGGAATCGCCGCATTGGGGTTATTATTTACGAAAGGCGAGCCTAGCACGCTGCTCGGGCCAAGCCCGGCGGGCTGGATTGGCGGGGTTGGTTTTGTGGTTGTGGCTTTGCTGATCTTCTTCTCGCCGAAGGCCTTCGCCGAGGAAAAACCTGTTGAGGCAGCAGTAGCGTAATTTGATTTTGTTTGTGAACAAGCCCTGGGGCGAGAGTTATCATCCTCTCGCCCCAGGTTGGTTTAATCCACCGTTTGGCCACGAAAGAGGCGCTTCAAGCTGCGAATAAACAAGAAGATACCTATGCCAAGAAAGATCACCGGTGCGATCAAAGCAGGACCGCCGCCGGATTTCAGACGCAGCGAAGGTTGGGACGGGTTTTGCAAAAACCGGTTGATCTGGTCTGCAATTCCATTGATCTTGGAATAGTCCGACTCGTAGCTTGTGAAAGGCACATCCCCTGCGGTGGTTTGCAGCGTTACCCGGTAGGTGCAGCCGTCATCGTCGCAATCCTGCTCCACTTCCGCGCCTTTCAGGCTGTCGATATTCACGTTCTTCACAGGAAACAGGTCCATCCAGGTGACGCGCATTCCGCAAAGAACTTCGCCGGTTTCGGCGCGGGCGCAGGTCAAATGCTTGATTTGGCCCATCAAGTAGAAGAAGAAAAGCCCCAGGAAGAGGAATAACATCCCAGCCAAGACGGAACCCTGGAAAATCCGTTTGATGCGCTCCATTTTGTCCTCTGTCGGTCAGACTGTGTGTTGCAGAAACAGGACCTCCCCGGCAGCAGCAGGGGAGGTTGGATTGGATCAGGCTTCTTCGACGGTGACTTTGGTCATTTTGTCGCCCTGACGGATGGCGTTGACCACATCCATGCCTTCGACGACCTTGCCAAAGACGGTGTGCTTGCCGTTGAGGTGCGGCTGGGGCGAGTGAGCGATGAAGAACTGGCTGCCGTTGGTGTTGGGGCCGGCATTGGCCATGCTGATGGCGCCGGTTTCGTGCTTGAGGGGGTTGTTCTTGACCTCGTCCTCGAACTTGTATCCAGGGCCGCCCGCGCCGGTGCCGGTGGGGTCGCCGCCCTGGATGACGAAGTCGGCGATGACGCGGTGGAAGACGATGCCGTCATAGAAGCCTTCGCGGGCGAGGAAGACGAAGTTGTTGACCGTACGCGGGGCGTAAGTGGGGGCCATTTCAAGGACGATGAGGCCCTTGGTGGTTTCCATGTTGATTTTGTAGGATTTCTTGATGTCGATGACCATTTCGGGTGGGGTTTTCCACTGTTTCATTTGTTTTTCTCCTGAAGAATATGGTTGAGGGTATTATACCTTACACAATCTAGACCCCGAGGGGATCTCATTCAGACGTGTGCATGCAAAAGATGTCAGGGGAAATGGAAAAGAGATGGAGCCTGAGGTAAGATAAGG
>JAFGLU010000125.1 GCA_016927865.1 Anaerolineaceae bacterium | reverse complement strand
CCTTATCTTACCTCAGGCTCCATCTCTTTTCCATTTCCCCTGACATCTTTTGCATGCACACTTTGAGCCCATGTATACCCAAACTAAACGGATTTGGGATTACAATTCGGGCGGTATGTCCAAAAGAGTCACAACCATTTTCACCCTCTTCATCAGCCTGCTGCTGATCGGCCTGGCCGCCTATTTTGTCGTCGAAGACATGGCAGAGATTCGCGCTTATATCCGCGCGCACGGCTGGTATGGTTTGCTGGCGGCTGTTCCCGTGTATGTCTTGATGGGCGCTACCCCCGTCCCCTCCGAGCCGCTAACCTTGCTGATCGTCTCCATTTTCGGCCCATTCATCGCTACCCTTGTCGCTGGGGTGGGCAATGTGCTGGCTTCTTTGCTTGAATACTATCTCGGTACCCACATTGCTAATGCCACCGACTTCCTCTCTCGCAAGGAGAAGCTGCCCTGGGGTCTGGGAAAAATGCCCATGACTTCGCCTTTATTGCTCATCTTCGGGCGGATAATCCCCGGCTATGGCGCCAAACTCATCAGCTTGCTCGGCGGCGTCTATCGCGTGCCGCTGGGGCTTTTCCTGTGGACTACCGCCCTTCAGACGTTCCTCGGTGCGGCGGTCACCGCTTTTGGCGGGTACGGGTTGTTAAAACTCTTGGTCTGATTCTGATAGCGATTCCCGGTATAATCATCCTGTGCGCGAACTGTACCCTGAGATTGAGCCTTATCACGCCGGTCGTTTAGCGGTTTCGACCCTGCACAACCTGTATTACGAAGAGTGCGGGCAGCGAGACGGTCCCCCGGCGGTCTTCCTCCACGGCGGCCCCGGCGGCGGAGTAATTCCCGATTCGCGCCGCTACTTCGATCCGGCTTTTTACCGCATTGTGCTCTTCGATCAGCGCGGCGCGGGCAAAAGCACTCCCTATGCTTCTGTTGAAGAAAACACCACCTGGGACCTGGTAGAAGACCTGGAACGGCTGCGCACCCACCTGGGCATTGAGCGCTGGCTGTTGTTTGGCGGCAGTTGGGGCAGCACCCTGGCTTTGTGCTACGCCATTGCCCATCCCCAGCGGGTGGCGGGGCTGGTCTTGCGCGGCGTTTACCTGGGTCGCGAAAGCGAGAATCGCTGGCTGTTCCAGGAGGGCGCCTCCTGGTATTTCCCGGACGCCTGGCAAGACTACCTGGCGCCCATTCCGTGCGAAGAGCGCGGCAACCTGATTGCTGCCTACCGCCGCCGCCTGACCGATCCAGACCCAGCGGTGCATCTGCCCGCGGCGCAGGCCTGGGCCGGTTGGGAATCGGCCATCGTGCGCCTGATCCCCAAAGCTCACGAAGAAAAAGAAGATCCGTTGAGCAATTTGGCCATTGCTCGCCTGGAAAACCATTACATCGTCCACGGGATGTTCTATCCTGACGACAATTACATTTTAGACCACGCCTCTGCCATCCGGCACATCCCCTGCCGCATCGTGCACGGGCGCTATGACTTGGTCTGCCCTCCCCGCAGCGCCTGGGACCTTTACCAGGCCTACCCGGAAGCGCAGCTAACCTTCACTCCAGATGCCGGGCACGCCGGGCGCGAGCCGGGAAATGTTCACGCCCTGGTGCAGGCAACGGATGATTTTCGTACGCTCTTTGAGGTGTAACCATGACTGAATTGACCCCTCCCCGCTGGGATCTGACCAACGTTTATCCTGCTCTCGAAGCCCCCGCTCTGAGCGCAGACCTCGAGTCTATCCGCGCAAAAATCAACGCACTCGAGTCTTCCCTCGGCGCGCTGCCCGCCCAGCCGGATAAAGAAGAGGATGCCCTTCTTGCCGAGAAGCTCTCTATCCTGATCGAACAGGTCAACACGCTCCTGGAGCAGAGCGGCAAGGTGCGTGCTTACATCTATTCCTTCGTTTCTACTGATTCATATAACAACGTGGCGCTGCGCCTGCTCTCTGAGTTCGAGCAGGTGGGCATGCGCATCGAACAGCAGCTTACCTTTGCTCAGAGCTGGGTTGGCAAGCTCAGCAGCCGCCTGGATGCCGTTGTGGCCCGCGGCGGCCTGCCCGCTTCCCATGCATTCTTCCTGCGCGAGACCGCCGAGCAAAGCAAGTACTTGATGGCCCCCGAACTGGAAGCGCTGGCTGCCGAATTGAACCTTAGCGGTGGCAATGCCTGGTCCAAGTTGCAAGGGCAGACCACCTCGCAGATGACGGTCGATTTTGAGCTGGATGGACAGGTGCGTACCCTGCCGATGCCCGCCTTGATCAACCTGCACTCGCATCCCGAAGAAGAAGTCCGCCGCCGGGCTTATGAAGCCGAATTGAAGGCCTGGAAAACAGTCGAGGGCACCTTGTGCGCCGCCATGAACGGCGTCAAGGGTGAGGCCATCACCCTCAACCGGCGGCGCGGGCGCAGCGATGCCCTCCATGCCCCCATCGACGATGCCCGCATCGACCGCCAGACGTTAGAGGCCATGCTGGGCGCCATGCAGGATTCCTTCCCCATGTTCCGCCGTTACTTCAAAGCCAAGGCTGCTCGCCTGGGCAAAGAGAAGCTGCCCTGGTGGGATGTCTTCGCCCCCTCCGGCAAGCTAGACGCGCACTACACCTTCCCCCAGGCTCGGGCTTTCATCGTTGACAACTTCGCCAATTTCTCACCCGACCTGGCTGCTTTTGCCGACCAGGCTTTTGAAAACCGTTGGATCGACGCCGAGCAGCGCCCCGGCAAACGCGGAGGCGCCTTCTGCATGTCGGTGCCGGTGGTCAACGAATCCCGCGTTTTGTGCAATTTTGACGGTACCCTCGACCAGGTTTCGACCATCGCCCACGAGCTGGGGCACGCCTTCCACAACGACTGCATGTTCAAGGCCGGCAAAACCGCCCTACAGCGCAACACGCCCATGACGATGGCTGAAACAGCCTCTATCATGTGTGAAACCATTGCTTTTGAGGCCGTGCTGGCCCAGGCCAAGAATCCACAGGAAGAACTGGCCATTCTGGAAACCTCCCTGGTTGGCGATGCGCAGGTGATTGTAGATATCTACTCACGCTACCTCTTTGAGAAGGAAGTCTTCGAGAAGCGCGAAAAAGCCGAGCTCAACCCCGCCGAGCTGTGTGACATCATGAGTCGTGCTCAACAAGAAACCTACGGGGATGGCGTGGATGAGAATTATCTCCATCCTTACATGTGGACCTGGAAGCCGCATTATTATTCTGCCGGCTTGAGTTTCTACAACTTCCCCTACGCCTTTGGCTTGCTGTTTGGCATTGGTCTGTATGCCATCTACCAGCAGCGAGGCGCGGCCTTTGTCCCCGATTACAAGAACCTGCTCGCCTCCACCGGCGAAGGCACCGCCGCCGACCTGGCCATGCGCTTCGGCATCGATATTCGCAGCCGCGCCTTCTGGGAGGGCAGCCTGCAAGTCATCGGCAAGCGCATCGACCGCTACGTGCGCCTATAAATCCAATCGCTTTCACATTTCAGGGTGCTGGGAAGGGAGCAAGATTTCAGAAGAGCGAGGGGCGTTTCGCCCCTCGCTCTTCTGATTTTTTTTCCCTCCCCCAGCCCAAACCATAGAATCTGCCCTGATCTTCCCCCTCTCCCTCCGGGAGAGGGTAGGGTGAGGGTCTTTTTCCAACTTTGAGAACCATAGCGGGCGAAGGAATTCCCTCTTGACTCTTCAACTCAATTGGCGTATAAATAAAATCGAACGTTCGTTTTTCTTTACGGAGGAAGCATGGTTAGAGAACAAGGTTCCAAAGGAGAGCAAACCCGAACTCGCATCGTTGATGCCGCTTACAGCCTGTTCATCCAACGGGGTTACGCCGCCACTTCCATGCGCGCAATTGCCGAAGCCTCGGGCCTGGCATTGGGTGGGTTGTATGCGCATTTCAAGGGAAAAGAAGATATCTGGGTGGAAGTTTTCAAAGCCCGCCATCCCTATCATGAAATTATGCCTTTATTGATGGCCGCAGAAGGGGACACCTTTGAGAACCTCATCCGCGATGCAATAGCTCGTACGGTTCAGGCGTTGGGCAAGCGTGACGACCTCTACAATCTGATGTTCATCGAACTGGTTGAATTTGGCGGGAAGAATATCTCCAGTGTTGCCGACCAACTCCTGCCAATGATGCCTCGATTGGGTTTGAAATTGTTCGGAAAAAAGGCCAAACTGCGCCCAATTTCCCCGGTTACATTCGCCCGCGCTCTGGGCGGGCTGGTGTTGATCTACCACCTGTCCGAGCAGTTGATGCCGCCAGCGGCTCGAATGCTCGCCCCGCACAACGGATTAGAAGAGATGGTTGATATTTTCCTGTACGGCGTTATGGCAGATGATGAGCCGTCGCGGAGGAAGCATGATTAATTCTCGTCTAACGTCTTTGATTCGCAAAGAATTTATCCAGATCTTGCGCGACCCGCGCACCCTGGCGCTGACCTTCGTCCTTCCGGTGGTGATGCTGTTCCTGCTTGGCTATGCCGCCACCAACGACGTTCGCAACGTGCCCCTGGCGGTCTTTGACCAGGACCGCTCGGCGGCTTCGCGCCGGTTGCTGGATGCTTACCGTGCCGCCGATTACTTCCAACTGGCCTACGAGGTCGGCTCCGAAGAGGAAATTCGTTCGCTGATCGACCGCAACACTGCCCGCGCCGGGCTGGTCATCCCGCCCGATTACGGCGAGAAGATCACTGCCGGTCGCCCCGCCCAAATTGCTTTCCTGCTGGATGGCTCCGACCCCAACGTGGCCAACACCGCTCTGGCAGCCGCCACCATGATCGGCCAATCCTATGCCACCAACCTGATGGTCGAACGGCTGGAGCGCGTCGGTCAGGCAGGCTCGGTGCAAATGCCGCTGGAAGTGCGCACGCGGGTGTTATACAACCCGGCGATGGTCAGCGCTTATTACATGATCCCTGGCCTGATCGGCATGATCCTCCAACTCCTCACCACCATGCTCACCGCCTCCTCCATTGTGCGCGAGCGCGAGCGCGGCACCATCGAACAGCTCATCGTCACCCCGCTGCGTTCCTGGGAACTGGTGGTGGGCAAACTGATCCCCTATGTCCTGATTGCCTTCTTTGACATGCTCGAAATCCTGGTCATCGGGGTGCTGGTATTCAAAGTGCCCATCAACGGCAGCCTCGGCCTGTTCCTGGCCCTCTCCGCGCTGTTCCTGATTGGCTCGCTGGGCATGGGTCTACTCATCTCTACGGTCGCCCGCACGCAGCAGGAAGCGATGCTGACCACCATGTTCACCCTCTACCCGTCCATCTTCCTGTCCGGTTTTTTGTTTCCCCTGGCAGCCATGCCCCAAATCTTACAATGGATCAGTTACGCCGTGCCCATGCGCTATTTTCTGATCATCGCCCGTGGGGTCATTTTGAAGGGCGTTGGATTGAGCGACATCTGGGCAGAGGTAGTCGCGCTGTCCATTTTCTCGCTCATCATGATGGGCGCTGCTGCGGCCCGTTTCCACAAGCGCCTGGACTAATCTTTGGCACATTTTGTCCAATAGGAGATTGATCGATGCACAAGCCCCCTAAATTCCTTCCAGTCATTGTTTTGATCGTTTTACTGGCTCTCGCCGGTTACTATGCTTTTGACAGGGTATCGAAAATCGACGGCCGCCTGACCGCTTCCGGCACTATCGAGGCGGTGGAGGTGTCTATATCACCCGAACTGGCCGGGCGGGTGATCGAAGTGCTGGTGGACGAAGGCCAACTCGTCAAAGCCGGGGATGTTCTCATCCGCCTCGATTCTTCTCTGCTGGTGGCCCAGCGCAGTCAGGCCGAGGCCGGACTCGCTGCCGCGGAGGCAGCCTGGCACGCGGCGCAGCAGAACCTGGCCTTGCTGGAAGCCGGCCCCTCCGCCGAACAACTGGCGGTATCTCAGACCGCGGTGGATATGGCCCAGGTAGCCTTGAACTCCGCCCAGGAATCCTACGCCGACCTGAGCGAGTATCAGCAGGACACCGCCGCGGGCAAGCAGCTTCGGCAGCAGGTAGAGCGGGCTGAAGCCGCTCTGGCCAACGCCCAGGCGCAGTACGACCTGCTGGCTGCCGGCGCGCGCGAGGAACAGGTCCAGGCAGCCACCGACCAGGTGGCTGCGGCCCGCGCCCAGGTGGATGCAGCCGAACGGTCGTTGGGCGTGCTGGATGTGCAGCTATCCCGTTTCACCCTCACCGCCCCCGTCGACGGGGTGGTGTTGCAGCGCGCCATCCAACCTGGCGAGTTCACCTCGCCCGGCGCCAGGCTGCTGGTGTTGGGCAAGACCGACAGCCTCACCCTCACCGTATACCTCCCCGAAGATCGCTACGGGCTGGTCGAGTTAGGCCGCAGTTATCCATTCACGGTTGATTCCTTCCCCGGCGAGACCTTTACCGGCACAGTTACCTACATCGCCGGGAAGGCCGAGTTTACCCCGCGCAACGTGCAGACCCTTGAAAGTCGCAAGGCCACTGTATTCGCGGTGCGCCTATCGGTGGTGGATGGCGAGGGGCGCTTGCGCTCTGGCATGCCCGCCGATGTCGACTTTGGATCGAATTGAGGCCGGCGTGGCGACGATGATTTCTGCGCAGGACCTGCGCCGTTCCTTTGGCGAGGTAGAAGCGGTGGCGGGGCTCAGCCTGACGGTCGCGGCAGGCGAGATTTACGGGCTGGTGGGGCCGGATGGAGCGGGTAAAACCACCACCTTCCGCCTGCTGTGTGGGGCGCTGCGCATGGATTCGGGCAGCGTCACCATCGCCGGGCTGGACTTACACAAGCACCTCGATCAGGCCCGCGAACGCATCGGCTACCTCTCCCAGCGTTTTTCGTTGTACGAAGACCTGACAGTGCTGGAAAACTTGCGCTTCTTCGCCGAGGTGCGTGGTCTGCCCCCTGCCGATTGGCGTCCGCGCAGCCGTGAAATCCTGGAGTTTGTCGGCCTATGGGAGTTTGGCGCGCGCCTGGCTGGGCAGCTTTCGGGAGGCATGAAGCAAAAGCTGGGCCTGGCTATCGCCCTGGTGACCAGACCCTCCATCCTGCTCCTGGATGAGCCCACCACCGGCGTCGATCCGCTCACCCGTCAGGATTTCTGGCAGCTCATCATCCGCCTGGCAGCCGAAGAGCATATCGCCGTGCTGGTCAGCACCCCCTATATGGACGAGGCCAGCCGCTGCCACCGGGTGGGGTTTATCCGCGGTGGAAAGCTGGTGGTTGAGGGCCAGCCGCGCAATCTGCGCGAGCTTCTGGCGGGGCGGATTGTGGAGCTGGCCGGATCGCCGCTCGACCGGCTGGCGGCTGTGGCGCGCGCCGACCGGCGAGTGCGCTGGGTGCAGCGCTTTGGCGAGCGATTGCATCTGCTGGTGGAACCCGGTCAGGGCCAGGCGGTACTGGCCGAACTGCCCGAGGCACTGCGCCGCGAGGGCGTTGTCTTCACTCGCCTGAACCCGGTCGCGCCCCAACTGGAAGATGTCTTTATCGCCTTGAGTGAGGGCGCATTATGAATGCCATTTCTGCTCGCCAACTGACCCGCCGCTTTGGAGAATTCACGGCCGTCGACCACATCAGTTTTGAGGTGCAGCCGGGCAAGGTGGTTGGCTATCTGGGTCCCAACGGCTCCGGCAAGACCACCACCATCCGTATGTTATTGGGGCTGCTGCGCCCTACTTCGGGCGAAGCCTCGGTGCTGGGCTTCGACTCGACCCGCCAATCCGAGCAGGTGCGCGCCGCTTCCGGCTACATGTCGCAGAAGTTCGCTCTATACGATGATTTGACCGCCGAGGAAAATCTGCGCTTCTACGCCGGTTTGTATGGGGTGCGCGAACGCGCGAGGCTAAAACAAGTGCTGGACGAACTGGGGCTTTCCGCTGTGGCCCGCCAGCCGGTGCGCGAGCTTTCGGCGGGTTGGCGCCAGCGACTGGCCCTGGGAACGGCCATCGTCCACAAGCCGCGCCTGTTGTTTTTGGATGAACCCAGTTCCGGCGTCGACCCCGTTGCCCGCCGCGCTTTTTGGGATTTGATCTACCGTCTATCGGAGGAGCAGATCACCATCCTGGTCACGACGCATTATATGGACGAGGCCGAATATTGCGAACAGATTGGGATTATGCAGTCGGGCAAGCTGCTGGCATTGGACAGCCCCGCTGCGCTCAAGTCTGCTCTCCCGGGCAGAGTCTGGGAAGGCAGCGCCGAGCCGCTCCTGCTGGGGCTGCAAGCGCTCTCCAGCCTGCCGGGCGTGCTGCGCTGCTCGTTGTCAGGCGATGCCTTGCGGGTGATCGCCCGCCCCGAAGTGCGCGCAGAGGATCTGCGCCTTGCCCTGCAAAACGCCGGCGCCGGTGGGACTCAGGCGTTTCAGCCATCTTCGCCCAACATGGAAGATGTCTTCTTGATGCTCACCGGTCAAAATGAATCGCTCCGCGCTGCTTGACCTCCTGGCGCAGGCCATTGACCACGCGCCCCGCTTTCACCCCCTGCGCGTCGCCATCGACGGCATCGACGCCGCCGGCAAAACCAGTCTTGCTGATGAGTTGGCCGGTGCGTTGCGCGACAGGGGGAGAGCAGTTATTCGCGCTTCTCTGGATGGTTTCCACAACCCCCGCGCCGTGCGCTACGCTCGCGGGCCTTTGTCGCCGGAAGGATATTTTCTAGATTCGTTCAACTACCCACTCCTCAAACAAGCATTACTCGAACCGCTTGGGCCAGACGGTAGCCGGGTGTACTGCACCGCGGCGTTTGATGTCCGGGCTGATTATCCTCTCCATGTGCCGATCCAAACCGCTCGCGAGGATGCAATCTTGCTGTTTGACGGCATCTTCCTCTTCCGCCCCGAGCTTCGAGGCTGCTGGGATTTGAGGATATTGGTCGAAATCTCCTTCGAAGAAGCCCTGCGCCGCGCGCTCATCCGCGACCTGCCCGTCCTTGGCTCGCCCCAGGTCATTGAGCAGCGCTATCGTCAGCGCTATATTCCCGGCCAGCAGTTGTATTTTGATCAGTGTACTCCGCATCTCGCCGCCGATTGGCGGGTGAACAACGAGGATGTGTTTAATCCATCTCTCTTTTTCTGATGGTATAATGCCATCTATGTTAGCTAACTTGCAGGTTTTATTCCATGTTTTGGGTCCCCAAGGACCCACCCCATTGTATCTCGACCCCGGTTCAGGGAGCATCCTCCTGCAAACCCTGATCGCCGCCGGGCTTGGGCTGGTGTTCGTCATCCGTCTCTCCTGGAAGAAGATCAAGCGCTTCTTCAAGGGCTCCAAGGCCCAAGAAGAAACCCAGGAAGCCGTGGAGGAAAAGAAAGAGGATGTTGGCTAAATCGAACGCCCATCCGGCTTCTTTCCGCGACCCAGCGGGTTTCCTGTTTCGAGAAGGCAGTATGCTCTACCGCCAGGTGAATGCTGCCTACAAGCCGCACTACGATAGGTTGGTGGCTTCTGGTCTGCTCGACCGCCTGGTGAAAGCGGGCAAGCTGGTTTCCAGCCCGGTCGTGTCCGTCTCGCCTGCCGACCCATCCCAGTCTTACCTTGTCTTACAGCCGGAACTAATCCCTTTCATCTCCTACCCCTACGAGTGGTGCTTCAGCCAGCTCAAAGACGCCGCGCTGCTCACCCTGGACCTCCAAAAAGAGGCTCTGGAGCGGGGCATGATTTTGAAGGATGCCTCTGCTTACAATATTCAATTTGTTGGCAGTCGCCCCGTGCTCATTGATAGCCTGTCCTTCGAGATCTATGAGGAGGGCAAACCCTGGACGGCCTACCGCCAGTTCTGCCAGCATTTCCTGGCGCCCCTGGCTTTAATGGCCAAAACGGATGTGCGTCTGGGCAATTTGCTGCGCAATCACATCGACGGTGTGCCCCTCGACCTGGCTTCCCGCTTGCTGCCTTTCTCCACCCGCATCAACCTGGGGCTGCTCACCCACATCCACGCTCACGCCTCTGCCCAAAAACAGGCCGGGACGAAGGCGCAGCCCGCTAAGGCCCCTGCTCAGGCGCGCTTCAGTAAGATGGCTATGCTCGGGCTCATCGACAGCCTCGAATCGTCTGTAAAAGCACTCGAGTGGCGCCCGGCCGGAACCGCCTGGGGCGATTATTACGACAATACCAATTATTCATCGGATGCGTTTGAGGCCAAGAAGAAGATCGTGGCCCAGTTCCTGGAACAAATCACACCCGATTCGGTGTGGGACATTGGCGGCAACACTGGGGTCTTCAGCCGCCTGGCCAGTCAGCGCGGAATCCGCACGCTTTCCTTCGACCTCGACCCCGCTGCCATCGAACAAAACTACCGCCAGGCCCGCGCTGAAAAATCTGCCACCCTCACGCCCTTTATTCTCGATTTGACCAACCCTTCCCCTGCCATTGGCTGGGACGGCAAAGAGCGCCAGTCCATCTTTGAGCGCGGCCCCGCCGGCGCAGTTTTGGCCCTGGCACTCATTCATCACCTGGCGATTTCGAACAACGTTCCCTTGCTCAGGGTAGCCGAGTTCTTTGCCGGGCTGAGCCGCTGGTTAATCATCGAGTTTGTTCCCAAAGAAGACTCCCAGGTTCAGCGCTTGCTTTCCTCGCGCCAGGATATATTTACTGATTACACTGAAGAAGGTTTCACGGCTGCCTTTTCCCACTACTTTGACGTCCGTGCTGTCGAAGCGGTATCGGGTTCAGCCCGCAAGGTCTTCTTACTTGAAAAACATAGCGCATGAATCCGGCGTCGAAGAAGCATCCGCTACCAGTTCACTCTTTTTTGATCAGCTTATACCCGGCGCTGGCCCTTTTAGCCTATAACATCAAAGAGATCGAGCCCCGGGCGGCCTATCGCGCTTTGCTGGTTTCGTTTCTACTGGTTGTGGTTGTATTTCTGGGTTCTTGGGCTGTCACGCGCAGCGGCGTCCGTGCCGCCCTGGTTGCCTCGCTGTTTGCTGCCCTGTTCTTCACCTATGGGCATGTAAACTCGGCATTCCGCGAGGTGCCTTTATTAAAATTTATTCTGGGCAAGCAGTCAGTTCTTGCCGTTCTATACCTGCTTCTTTTTGTGGCCGGTTTTTACGGGATCACTCGAAAGCTTAAAAACACCGCCGAGGTGACTTCTGGGTTAAGCCTCGTTTCGGCTGTTCTGTTTATCTTGCCCATCGTCCAGATTGTTATCTCGTTGGTTGGCTTTAGTCGTAGTGCTGCCCAGATAGATCAAAAAGTTCCCATCCAGAAAGAACTCCAGGTTCAGGCGGGCCAGACTATGCCGGATGTGTACTTCATCATTCTGGATACCTACGCCAGTCAAAATTTCTTGCTCAACGAATTACAATTTGATAATTCAGCTTTCATCCAGGAATTAGAAGCGCTGGGTTTCGTCGTGCCGCGCTGCAGCCAGTCGAATTATGTGCAGACAGAGCTTTCTTTGTCCTCTACTCTAAATCTTGATTACCTGCCCGTCATAGACCCGCGTTATGTGTCTGGTTATCAGGATCGCTCAGAACTGCCTGCGCTCATCAAACAATCTCTAGTGCGCCGCTCGCTAGATCAGATCGGCTATAAGACCGTAGCTTTTGGCACGGGCTATAGTTGGAGCGAAATTCGCGACGCAGACGTTTTTTACTATCCGGGAGATAACGGCTTGAGCTGGCTTAGAAATCAGGCCGGGCTGAACCAGTTTGAGGCGATGTATCTCAGAACCACGGCCGGGTTGCTATTGACGACGCTTCAATTCTCGGCTATGGACGATTTAAACCGGGTAGTTGACAATCCCTACCAGGACCATATCAATATTCAACTCTTTGATCTGGATGCAATCAGCAACGTTCCGAGTATTTCGGGGCCGAAGTTTGTCTTTATGCATCTGTTAATCCCGCACGGGCCGTTTGTGTTTGGCCCCGATGGCGTACTGCCCGTAGATGAAGCCGTTGGCGCCAAAGAGTCCGATGGGGGAGACCTGACCAGGGCTAGCTTTGTTGAGGGCTTTATTCCTCAGATTCAATATATCAACAACAGAATGTTACCCATTCTTGAAGGTATCATCCAGAATTCGAAAACCCCGCCCATCATCATCGTGCAGGGCGATCACGGGCCGTTTTCAAACCCTTCTATATTAAATGCCTACTACCTTCCAGGGAACAAGGACATTGGCCTTTATCCAACCATCACGCCCGTCAATTCCTTCCGTTTGATCTTTAATGCCTATTTCGATACCAACTTTGAGTTGCTGCCTGATGTCAGCTACTCCTCCACCGATGCCGACCCCTTTGGCGGAGACATCTTCCCCAACCCTTGCCTCTCTTCTCCATAAACTTGAATTTCCCCTCTCGCCAGAGTACAATCCCATTCACACAGAGCGAAAAGGATTAAATTTGAGGTGTATGGACGTGCTTTACGCCCACGTACACCTCACATTTGGGAGATTCTTCTATTCTTTGTGCGCAGCTACCATTCATCGGTAAGGAGCATCGCGTATGTCAAGCAGTTCTTTTTACGTTCCAGAATCGGTCATGGCCATTGTGGCCCATCCGGACGATATCGAGTTTAGCTGCGCGGGGACCATGGCCCGTTGGGCCAAAGCCGGCGCGCGCATCAGCTATGTGCTGTGTACCAGCGGTGACGTGGGCATTGACGAGCCGGGCATGACCCGTGCCCGGGCCGCCGAAATCCGCGAGGCCGAAGCCCGCCTCGCCGCCGAAATCGCCGGTGTTGGCGAGATCATCTTCCTGGGCGAACCGGACGGCCTGCTCACCGCCACCCTCGAGCTGCGCAAGAAGCTGGTCCGCGAAATCCGCCGCTTCCGCCCCGAGGTGGTCGTCACCGGTGATCCCACCGTGGTGTGGGCCGGCGCCGATTACATCAACCACCCCGACCACCGGGCGGCAGCCCTGGCAGCCGTGGAGGCGGTCTTCCCGGCGGCTGGCCAGCCCAACCTGTTCGAGGAAATCGAAGAGCAGGAGGGTTTCAAGGCCCATAAGGTGCGCAAGGTGTATGCCACCACCTGGGGGGCGGCAGACTTGTACGTCAACATCGAGGAGACCATCGACACCAAGATCGAGTCGCTGCGCGCCCACAAGAGCCAGATGGGCGACTGGGACCCCGCCGACATGATCAAGCAGTGGGCTGCCGAAAGCGCCAAAGGCAAAGAGATGCGCTACGCCGAAGGCTTCAAGGTCGTCACCCTCCTCAGCGACGAGGACTGGACCAAACGCCAGCAAGCCCAAAAGTAAAGGCAATTATCCGCGAATGAACGCCAATTTCCGCGAATTTCAGAATTACTTCTGATCATTCGCGTTTATTTGCGTCCATTCGCGGATAATCTCTTACTCCCCGAACATCTCCGCCACCATTGGCCAGATCAGGTCCCAGTTGGGGCCAAGCACCTGCGCCCCGCCATCTGTCTGGAAGGGATAGACCATTTCGCGGGTGATGGTGCGGCTGTCCACTCCATCCGGCCCGGCGCGCAGCAGCGTCACCGCCAGGCGCGGCCATTCCCAGACCGGCAGGTTGGTATCCACTACATCAAAGAACTTCGCCACCGCGAGGGGCAGGCGCGGCCATGTCAGCGGGTTGAGCAGTTGCCGAGCCGTGGCGATCAAAACCACCTGACCCTGATTCATGCGGTAAAAGTCATCAGTCCCGGCGCGGTCGCGGGCAAAAGCCAGTGCCTGCGTGCCATCCAGGTGATGCTTGCCTGCCTCCAGCCCGCCCATCGGCTCGTCCAGGTTGAGGGTCACCCCGCCCAGCGCGTCCACCACTTCAGAGAAGCCGCTGAACTGCACCCGCGCATAATAACGCGGCGTGACCCCAAAATTGGCCGAGATCGTGTCGATCACCGCCTGCGGGCCGCTCCCCTCCTGGTTCGCCTCGGCAAAGAAGTGCGCCGTGTTGATGCGGTTTTCTCCAACTCCGGGGATATTCACCCACAGGTCGCGTGGAATGGACAGCATATGCACCTCGGCGCTCATCGCTTCGGTGCTTACCAGCATGATCGTGTCGCTGCGGCTGATCGCCGTGCCATCGGGGGCGCGGTCGATGCCCAGCAGCAGCACAGTGGTTCTGCCGGGGAAGAACAGGTAGGCCGCAATCACCAGGAGGAGTGGCAAAGCCACCGCCAGCAGGGGCATCAAGCAGCCCCCACATCCCGCTTTGCGCCGCCGCTGCTGCGGTGGAACGGGCGCCTGGCGCGGCACGCGGATGCGCTGGTAATGGGCGAGCGGGTCCACTTCGGCAACGGGGTTAGGATCCGAAACCGGCTTGACCGGCTGTGTTTTGGCGTGAGGATCGTTCATCATCGGTGGATAGTCAAATTGCGCTTGCCCAGGCGGGCAATTCCCCCGTTGGTAATCTTCACGCAGCCCTGCAAGTCCAGGTAGGTCATGTGGCGCAGGTCGCGCAGATGGCGCAAACTCTGGTCCGACAGGCGGTTGCAGTAGGAGATGTTCAAATGCGCCAGTTGGTGCAGTTCCGTCAGGTGGGCAATGCCCGCGTCCGTCAGGCTGCACGAACTCAGGTTCAGCCCGGTCAGGTAGCGCAAAGGTTTCAAGTATTCCAGGCCACGGTCGGTGACCTTGCGGTTTTCGGCCAGGTGCAGAAAGGTCACCGCCGGGCAGTCGACAATTTCTTTGGCCAGGCTGCGCAGGTCGTCGTCGGAGCAGTTCTTCAGCCGCAGCGCCGCCTGGAACTCCGCCGGGATGTCAAAGCTGCCCGGCCCGCGGTCCAGTTCGCGCCATTCGGCCGGGTGCTGTGTGGGTAGGTACAGGTAGACAACAACAGGTAAACTCGAGGAAAAAGTGCGTTCGCTCATACCTGCATTATAACAGGAACAGCGCCCCCACCCCGGCCAGCGATACCAGCGTGCCAATCACCGCTCGCGGGCTGATCTTCTCGCTGAACACCCACTGTCCAATGGGCAGCAGGAAGATGGGGTTGAGGGATTGCAGCGTGGAGGCCACCCCCACCGGGCTGAGTTGCACCGAGATGAGCGACAGCCACACGCCGATGAACGGTCCCAGGATGCTGCCAATCACGATCATGCCCAAGGCGCGCCGGTCTTTGGCCGCCCGAATCGTCTCGCCGGCTTTGCCCATCAGGATACTCACCAGCCACAGGCTGATCATGGCCACGATCATGCGGATGGATACCCCCGAGATGGAGGGGAACCCGTCCGACAGCCCCAGCTTGGAAAGTGTCAACCCGCCCGCCTGCCCCACCGCCCCGCCGAAAGCTGCCAGCAGCCCCAGGATGTAATCGCGCCGGGTGGCCGCGCCGCCGTTGGTGTTGGCGCTGCGCTCCAGCACCACAATGCCGATTCCTACCAGGGTCAGGGCGATGCCAAAGATTTGCCCCGGGCGCAGTTCTTCGCCTAGCAGCAGCCAGGCCAGTACCACCCCCAGCATGGGCGCCCCCGACATGATCAGTGTGGTCAGGCGCGGGCCGATGAGCACGAAGCCCTGAAACAGAAACAGATCGCCCAGCACCAACCCCACAATGCCCGAAAGGCCCAGCCACAACCAGCGTTCCGGCGCGGCGTCCAGAGGGAAGGGCTGCCCCTGAAGAATCCAGTGCATCACGCTGATCCAAATGACAGCGAACACCAGGCGCAAACGGTTGAGCACCGGCGCGCCCACCCTCCGCCCGGCAAAGGTGTGGAAGATAGAAGAGACGGCCCAAATCAACGCGGTGGCAACGGCAGCAATTTCGCCCACTGTACATCCTTAAAAAGAACATCGAGGAGCGGGATGGCTCCTCGATGCGCTATTATACCCGATGCGCAGCTAAATCATATTCACCCACAGGAAATGCTCTAGCGCCTCGATGGTGCTTTGCTTCTCATCCAACTGTGACTTGACCACATCGCCGATCGATACCAGCCCAATCAGGCGGCCCTCTTCCAGCACCGGCAGGTGGCGCAGCTTCTTGGCGGTCATCACCGTCATGCACTCGTCCACCGTCTGCTCCGGGCTCACAAAGTAAACCGGGTGGCTCATCAGCTCCTTCACCGGCACCTGCAAGTCCAGGCAGTCGCTGTGCGAAGCGGCGTGCCGGGCAAAATCGCGCTCCGAGAAGATGCCCACCACCCGGCCTGCTTCAGTCACGGGCAGCGCGCCGATGTGCCTTTCAGCCATCAAAGCCAATGCCTTTTGCAGGCTAACATCCGGCGCGGTGGTGAAAACTTCGTGCCCTTTTCCTTGAAGGAGATCTTTAACCGTTGCCATTCCGTGCTCCTTATGTGATCCGACAATTCGTTGCGAGGTCTTGCACTCCATCAACGGGCGGCTCACTTGCAACCGCCTTTGG
The DNA here is from genome assembly GCA_016927865.1 of Anaerolineaceae bacterium. Classification (GTDB taxonomy): domain Bacteria; phylum Chloroflexota; class Anaerolineae; order Anaerolineales; family Anaerolineaceae; genus Anaerolinea. The sequence goes on along the minus strand of JAFGLU010000125.1, from coordinate 8,969 downwards.
CTCATTTGTTTGGATAGTTAAATTATCGTTTTTCGGCGGGTGCTTGTCAAGCCGCCTTTTTGATGATTTGCGGGTGATCTGCCAGCCCTTATTTCCTCACCTCTCCCCGCCGCTTCGGCGCCCTGTCGAGGGCCGGGAGAAGGGCGCAGATTCTACCCCCTCTCCCTCCGGGAGAGGGTAGGGTGAGGGTTCTGAGACCGCCAAAGTTTGCCTCGCAAAAAGAATTGTACGAATTTGCGTTAATTGACTATAATGGAAAACATAGGCGCGGCCTGACGGAGTTGTTCGTTCAACTGTTGCGCAGGTCATCATGCCACAGTAAGACGGGTACCACTCAAACAGACGCCCACATGTGGGGGGACTGAGAGAGAACTCACAAATTCCTTATTCTCTAATGGAGGGAACATGGCAAGCTTGAAAGATATTGAGGGCATCGGCCCCGCGTACGCAGAAAAATTGGCCAAAGTCGGCATTAAAACCGTGGAAGGTCTGCTGTCCGCCGGCGCCACCCCCAAGGGTCGCACCGAGTTGGAAGAGAAATCCGGCGTCAGCCACAAGCTGATCCTCGAATGGGTCAACCACGCCGACCTGTTCCGCATCAAGGGCGTCGGTTCCGAGTATTCCGACCTGCTCGAAGAAGCCGGTGTGGACACCGTGGTGGAGTTGGCCACTCGCAACGCCGAGAACCTCTTCAAAAAGATGGTCGAAGTGAACGCCGAGAAGGAGCTGGTCCGCCAGCTGCCCACCCAGGCCAAAGTGGCCGATTGGGTTGCCCAGGCCAAGGCCCTGCCCCGGTTGGTCTCTTACTAGACCGGTCCTGGCGCCAACCATTTCGCCCCGGTCTAGCACCGGGGTAAAGACCTGACAGGTTTTCAAAACCTGTCAGGTCTTTTAATTTGCCGGGTCTGCTTGGTTCTATACACGCTATTTTTTAACATTTCCCGGACATTCCGTTAACAATTTTTCTCCCCGACCGCATATCTGGAAGCAACCTGCTTATTCTTTTACTGCGCGCCTGTATATACCATTGGACTATGCGTACCCCTCCAACCTCCAGCCGGTATATGTGGGGGATGGAAGGGTTATATCGAACAAGTTTTCCATACAGGAATTTTAATGTTAACAACCTCGAAAATTGCTTGCCCTGGTTTTCTCTTTGTGCTAGAATTGATTAGCCCGTAGATATACGGCTATACGAGAGCAACACCACCATATATACGGTGGTTTTTTAGTCCTCATGGGGGGAACCTTCTGCTGGAGGATGCCAATGCGCTGCCCATATTGCCAGAATGAAGACTCGAAGGTGCTTGATACCACCCACGATAGCCGCGGCGTCGTCCGCCGCCGCCGAGAATGCCTTGCCTGCCGCCAGCGCTTCACCACCATCGAGCGCCCGCTGCTGGCCATTCCGCTCATCATCAAAAAGGACGGCACCCGCGAGGAGTTCGACCGCGAGAAGCTCATGCGCGGCATTCGCATTTCCTGCGCCAAACGCCCCGTCTCGGCCGCCGCCATCGATCGCCTCGTTGGCGAGATCGAAACCTCCCTCCAGCGCATGGGCCGCTCCGAGGTCAGCTCCCGCGTGGTGGGTGACATGGTCGTGACCGGCCTGAAAGAACTGGATCATATCGCTTATATCCGCTATGGCATTGTTTACTTAGGTTTAGACGATTTACGTGCTATCCGCAACGAAATCGATCGATTATTACGCGATGAGGAGACTCCGAATGTCAACAAACGATGATAAAGGTTATGTGCAGTCCGGTTTATTGACCATCCCCTTCCGCCCCGAAGACCTTCCTGCCGTCGAGCTTACCGACAACGCCCGGCAGGTGCTCCTGCGTCGCTACGTTCGCCGCGGCGAAGACGGCCAGCCCGTCGAGACCGTCGAGGATATGTTCTGGCGCGTAGCCTACAACATTGCCGTCGTCGAAGGCGCCTGGGACGGCGAGGTGATGGAGCGAGCGCGTGACTTTTATCTCCTGTTGACTTCCAAAAAATTCTTCCCCAATTCGCCCACCTTCACCGGCGCGGGCACCCCCCTGGGCCAACTCGCGGCTTGTTTCGTCCTGCCCATCATCGATGACATGGGCCGCGACCCCGCCGGCATCTTCCAGACCCTGCGCGACGCCGCCCTCATCCAGCAGACCGGCGGCGGCAACGGATTCACCTTCTCCCGCCTGCGCCCCGCCGGCGCAATGGTCAAATCCTCGGCGGGCAAAGCTACCGGCCCGGTCGGCTTCCTGCGCGTCTATGACCACGCCTTTGGCGAGGTGGCCCAGGGCGGCACTCGCCGCGGCGCCAACATGGGCGTCCTGCGCGTCGACCATCCCGATGTGGAAGATTTTATCGCCTGCAAGACCAACGAAAACGCCATCACCAACTTCAACATCTCCGTCGGCATCACCGACGATTTCATGCGTGCCGTGCAAGACGACGCCGATTGGGACCTGCGCTTCCCCGATGTGGCCAACCCGGTCTACAAATCCTTCCGCGGCACGCTCGAACAGGCCGAAGCCGCCGGGCTGCCCGTGCGCACCTACAAAACCGTGCGCGCCCGCGACCTGTTCGACCAGATCGTCAAACAGTCCCACCACAACGGCGAGCCCGGCGTCCTCTTCCTCGATGCCGCCAACCGCTCCAACCCCGTCCCCCACCTCTACCAGCTCGAAGCCACCAACCCTTGCGGCGAGCAGTGGTTGGGCCCATACGAAAACTGCTGCCTGGGCTCCGTCAACCTGGCCGAGCACCTCGGCGAGGGCGGCAGCGTCGATTGGGAAGATCTGCGCCGCTCCGTGGTCCTCTCCACCATCTTCCTCGATGATGTCATCGACGCCAACGCCTACGTCCCCGCGGTGCCCCAACTCAAAGAAGCCGCTCTCCGCGCCCGGCGCATCGGCCTGGGCATCATGGGCCTGGCCGACCTGATGTACCACTGCGGCATCCGCTACGGCTCGCCCGAAGGCCAGGAGTTCGGCGCCCAGGTGATGGAATTCGTGCGCTACCACAGCATGCTCACCAGCATGGAACTGGCCCAGGCTCGCGGCGCCTTCCCCGCCATCGAAGGCTCCATCTACGACCCCAAAGCCCTGTCCTGGGAGATTCCCCAATCCGTGGTGCCCTACGAGCACAACTACGGCCGCCCCGCCATCGATTGGGCCGCCCTGCGCCAGGGCATCCTCCAGCACGGCATCCGCAACGCCGCCCAAACCACCATCGCCCCCACCGGCACCATCGCCACCGTCGCCGGTTGCGAAGGCTACGGCTGCGAGCCCGTCTTTGCCCTGGCCTACATCCGCCACGTCAACGACAACGGCAAAGACCTGCAGCTCACCTACGCCAGCCCCGCCTTTGAAGAAGCCCTCCTCGAAGCCGGGATTGAGCCCGAAAAGCGCGAAGAAATCCTCGAACAAATCATGCGCGAAGGCACCTGCCAGCACGTCGACGCCCTGCCCGAAGAAGTGCGCCACGTCTTCGCCGTCTCCGCCGACATCACCGCCGACGAGCACGTGCGCATGCAGGCCGCCCTGCAGGCCTTCGTCGACAACAGCCTCAGCAAAACCATCAACTTCCCCCCCGGCACCACCGAGGACGAAGTGGCCAACGCCTACATGCTGGCCTGGGAACTGGGTTGCAAGGGCATCACCGTCTACGTCACCGGCTCGCGCGACAAGGTCGTCCTCGAAACGCACGCCACCGCCAAGAAGAAAGAAGGCGAAGCCCCCGAGAAACCCGTCGAACAGCCCATGATCTGGCACGAAATGCGCAAGCCCCGCCCGCAATACCTGCCCGGCTATACCTACTCCATCGAAACGCCCCTCGGCCGCACCTACATCACCGTCAACGAAAACGGCGGCAGCCAGCCCTTCGAAGTCTTCCTCAACTCGGCCAAGGCCGGCTCCGATACCGCCGCCGTCTCTGAGGCCATTGGGCGGCTCATCTCCTACATCCTGCGCATGTCCTCGTCCATCGAGCCCTCCGTGCGCCTGCGTGAAATCACCAAGCAGCTCGGCGGCATCGGCGGCGGGCGTCCCCTCGGCTTTGGCCCCAACCGCGTCCGCTCCCTGCCCGATGGCATCGCCCAGATCCTCGAGCGCTACCTCGACATGTGGGACGCCCGCCAGAGCGAGCACGCCCCCCACCCGCTGGTCGGCGGCAACGGCTCCAACGGCAACGGTCACAACGGTTATCACCCCGCCGCCGCGCCCAAAGCCCCCGAGCAGCCCAGCCTCATGAAAATCGGCGACCTCTGCCCCGAATGCGGCCAGGCAGCCGTCGTCAACGAGGAAGGCTGCCGCAAGTGCTACGCCTGCGGGTTTAGTGAGTGTTAGGAACTTTGTAGGGAACATCAAGTATATGACTGTATTAGCGAACTGGCAAAGCTATGATTGTCAATTGAGGTGAAACATGCCCAAACGAACCGTCCTCCATGTAACCCATACAAATGGAGAGTGGAAGGTTAAAAAGGAGAACGCGCAAAGAGCTTCGAGCGTTCACGAGACGAAACAAGAAGCTGTGAATCATGCCAGAGAACAGGCTAAGAAAGAAGGGCTTTCTCAAGTGGTGATTCACAAAAAAGACAATACAATTCAGGAAGAACGAACTTACGGAAACGATCCCCATCCTCCTGATGGTTAATGAGCAATGAGTGGCGGATAGAGAGTCCGCCACTCATTTTATAACGGATAGTGTCATGGCGAAACTTAAAGGGGTAAGAATGGGAGCAAATCCAATAATTTATTGTCTTGAAAATCTGACAGACTATTTAGAATTTGAGCGACTTGCAACAGACTTAATGGTATTTCAGGGTTATCCTGGAATTGAACCATTAGGTGGATTTAGTGATAAGGGACGTGATGCCCTATATGTTAGTGTTAATGGCAAAACAACCATATTCGCTTATAGCGTTAGGGAAAATTGGAGAGTTAAATTATCAGAAGATGCAACCAAGATCCACAAACATGGACACTCTTGTGAAGAATTAGTATTTGTAACTACTTCGAATTTCTCGGCTTCAGAACGCGACGAAGCAATTACGAGTATTAGAGCTCAATTTGGTTGGGAGCTAAGGCTCTATGGGCTTGAACGCTTACGGGTTATGTTAGAAACAGAACACCCTGAAGTTATTTCTCGACACCCTCAAATATTTAACCCCACCATTATAAATGCACAGCAAATTTTAGAAGATAGAAAACACTTATTTATAAGTTATGCAGAACAAGATTGGGGATTGGCTGAATGGCTTTCTAGAAAATTAACGGCCGAGGGGTATTTTGTTTGGTGCGAAAGGTTGAAACTGTTAGGTGGCGAACAATATCCAGATAATATTGACGATGCCATCAACAATCAATCGTTTAGGTTTATTGCTTTATTTTCAAAAGAGTCTATAAAGAACCAAGAATTAGCTAGACAAAGGTATTTAGCTCTTGAATTAGGGAAAAGAAAAGGGATTGACTTTCTAATTCCTATAAATGTCGATGGATTTTCTACATCCTCGCTAGACAGGCAAACTGGCTCACTGGTTTTCATTCCATTTGCAAATAATTGGGAAAAAGGCTTAAAACAACTATTTGGAAAACTCAAATCAATGGATTGCCCGAAAGGAATATCGAATGGCTCAAAAATCGCCGCTAATGCGTATTTTGGTGAGGATGTTTTAGAAAGAAAATCTGAAGATTTGTATCTCAACTATTTTTATATTGAAAAAACGCCAAAATATCTGTATGTATTCGAGTCGGAAGAATTAATACCTTGGGTTGAATTGGATGAAATAAAGCTAATGTGGGCTTTCAAAATGATTGATGCGAGGCGTTTTTTCGCATTTCATAAACCACCTGAAGCAATTTCTCAAAAATACAAAATCAGGGATATAGACAGCATCGATTGGCAACATTACGAATTTTCTCCAAGATTTAATTCTAAAGATCTATTTGCAGAATTGTTGAAAAAAGAGTTATACGTGAAATGCAACCAGAAGGGTCTTGTCTACTGCAAGGAAACAAAGTTGTATTACTTCCCGGCAAACCTTATTGAAGGGAATCGGTTGAAATTTAACAAACCAGATGGTTCAAAAACATGGGTATTATCAACTGGAAAAAGAACTTACTCTTTTCCCAAGGAGGAATACCTTTATTCGTTAGCTCCAATATTTTTTGTGGTACAAGATGTGTTTGAGAAACCCGTTATCCAACTCGATATAAGAGTGAGAGTTGCAGATTTAAACTTTAACCCATTGCCAAACAAAAAGAGGCAATCTAGGCGTAAGCATTTATGTCACGATTGGTGGAATGAGGAATGGTTCTTACGAATGCTTGCTATAAGCCAATTTCTCGCTGATGATAACTATATCGTTCTTGGTGGATCAGACGAAGATGAATTCCTCATATCAATAAATCCAATTTGCCTCAACTCCCCAGTCTCAATTAATGAGAATGCAATTGATGTCCTTATGGAAAAACGAAAGCTAATCAAATCTTTATTGGGAGAGAAGGAAAATGAGGATGAAGAAGAATACATAAATTATTACACTGAGGAGTACGATGAATAATTCGGTCATTATACTTGATGAACCACAGTTGGAATTTGGTTTTGGACAACGCACCTGTGACCCAAGAGATGGCCTCTCTTTATTCGGCCCTTTTGATTCAAGTGTAGCTAAACCAATAAATTATATTCTCCTTGGAACAAATGAAGGGATCAGTAAATTTAGGCAATGGTCATCATTGCTAACACAGCCTGTAATTGATACCCCTAAAGGGAATCAACGATTATGGACACCATACCCAGGTTTTTCTGCCGCCTTCGGTACTGAATGGCCTTTAGAACCAGTTTGGTCATATGAATTAGCTAACGAAGAATTGAATCAAGCAGCCGACCTTTCTGATAAATATGAACGCGCTTTCACGGTTGTTAATAAATATCTAGATGGTATTCGAATTGCTTCAGAAAGAGACGAAAGGATTGGAGTAGCAATTTGTATAGTACCTGACCATGTGTGGCAAAATTGTAGGCCCCAATCTACAGTTAAAAATTTATCGGAAAGGGTTTCTATAAAACGAATAAAGTCCAGAAAATCGGGACAACTTGAATTGTTTGATGATTACGACAAAGAACAGTATTTTATGTCAACTGACTTCAGAAGACAAATTAAAGCGCGAGCAATGGAGTTTGATTTCCCGATACAAATTGTTCGTGAATCAACTCTTCGCCCTGATAGTATAAATAAATTCGGACAACGGGGTTTAACACCCTTGTCAGACCGATTGTGGAACTTATCTGCAACGCTTTACTATAAATGCGGAGGCAAACCTTGGAGGTTGGTCACAGCTAGAGAAGGTGTTTGTTATATTGGAATTGCATTTAAAAGAGCCGAAGAAGATTCAACTACAGCATGTTGTGCGGCACAGATGTTTCTTGACACTGGGGATGGCATTGTGTTCTTAGGAAAATTTGGCCCATGGTTTTCACCGGTTGACAAACAATTCCATCTTGACAAAAACACTGCCCGGAACCTCATAGAAGGTATTTTAAAAACCTATGCTGACCAAGAAGGTAAACCTCTAAAGGAGATTTTTTTGCATTCTCGTTCTTTTATAAGTCAAGAAGAGTTTGACGGCTATCGAGAGGCATGTCCCGCCAACGTCAAACTAACAGGAGTCCGAGTTCGCATGGATGATAACAAGACAAGACTTTTCAGAAATGGCAGAATGCCTGTTTTGAGAGGAACTTTTTGGAAATTTAATGATAATTCTTGTTATCTTTGGGGAAGTGGTTTTAAACCAAGATTGGCAACTTACGACGGATGGGATGTTCCACTCCCGCTTAGAATAGACATTGAACACGGAGAACAAAATTCTATTGAACGTGTAGCGCAAGACATTTTAAGCCTAACTAAATTGAATTACAATGCCTGCCGATTGGGAGATGCGGAACCTGTAACTGTTGGCTTTTCTGATGCGGTTGGAGAAATCCTAATTTCAAATCCTCATGTATCGCGCCGAAAACCTAATTTTAAGTTCTATATTTAAAAAAATGGACCGTTTCAACTATTAGTTCTGATTGAGTTGTCCTTCCCGGTTTCGACTTGCCATTCAGACCTGACAGGTTTTAAAAACCTGTCAGGTCTTCTGCCTCCCCCTTTCTCCCCCATTTTTGCACTTCAAAATGGGGGAAACACAAAGGGGGTAAAAATTCCCCCTTGACAAATTAGAACATATATTCTATAATAACAACATGCCATTTTCCGCCTCCCCCTCCTGTAGGGGCTGGGTCCCCCAGCCCGCCCCCCAACCTACCACCCCCGGAGCGGGAAGCCCTGGCCTTGCCACGGGAAGCCCTGGCCCCTACTCCGTTTTACGTGTCCTCTTCCCATTAGCGATAATTCGCGAGAACACCTGCCCTGGCCTTGCCAGGGAAATTTGTGGAGAACCCCTTCTCTTCATTCGCGGATAAATCTTCTTCCTTCCCCACGGGCGCAGCTCGGTCGTGGTTCAAAAGGTAGTCTTTTGCCACTGCTCCGCCCCTACGAAGATTTTGCGATGGGTGAAATTCGCGGATAAGTCTCTTCTCTTCCCATTCGCGCTTATTCGCGAAAATTCGCGGATAAACCTCTTCTCTTCTAATTCCTGAAGCCCTGGCCTTGCCAGGGGAATTGGTGAAATTCGTGGAGAATCTTTACACCCCCCACCTCCCCGCTGAACTCGTCGCCCAACTCAAAAAACACCCCATCACCGGCGTCGACCAGGAAATCGCCGTCCTGCGCCTCATCCTCAACAACGCCCTCGCCCACCTGCCCGCCAACCCCACCTTCAACCAGCGCCTCCGCCTCCTCCACGCCGCTGCCCGCGCCGCCTCCGTCATCGCCCGCCTCACCGTCACCGCCCAGGCCTCCTTCGACCCCGCCGCCAAATGGGCCGAACTCTCCGACCGCGCCACCCAGGTCCGCCTCGAAATGGAACAAGCCTCCGCCT
>JAFGLU010000124.1 GCA_016927865.1 Anaerolineaceae bacterium | reverse complement strand
CTATCATGTCTCCGCCGAGGTCAGCAAAGTCCCGGGCGGCTGCGGGCCTTTCCTGTTGGAAGATTTCCACGCCCGCGAGATCCTGCACGTGACCTTTGGCTCAGCCCTGGCCCAGCACGGCGCAGAACTCAATGCCGCCCTGGCCCGTCACGCCGCTGCCTACCAGGCCAACCTTCAAAAACACTTCCGCAAGCACCTGGATCTTCTGCGTTAAAATCGGCGTTTTTTATTACTCAGCCAGAGGCGAAAATGGCCCGAAGTTGAGGGGCATGCCCCTCAACTTCGGGCCGTTTTCATAAACTTGGATTAATTAGGGTTGAGCGGTTACCGTAACTGTTGGCGAAAGGGTCGCGCTGGGCGTGCGCGTTGCGGTAACAGTCGGGATCAGCACGCGCAAGTACAACTCCGGCATCCAACCTACCCGGCCTTCAGCATCTCGAATTTCAACCCACACCAACCCGCCAAAAACCTGTCGTCCGTATAACACCGTGATGGGCTGCCCAGCACGCAGCTGCCCTATCGCTGGCCCGCCCGGTGATTGGTAAATCTGCATACGCGGCAAGAGCGTTGAAATGACCTGCGCTAGCTGCGGCGTCGGCGTATTAGTTGGTGTCGCTGTCGGCAGAAAAGTGGCGGTTGGTGAGGAAGTTAGTGTCGCTGTCGGCGTAGCAGTGGCTGTTGGCAGCGGAGTCTTGGTAGGAGTTGGGCTTGGGCCAGGCGTGTGCGTCAGGGTGATGGTCGGGGTGGGTGTAAATGTTGGCGGAATTAATGGGTCCAGCCGCTCAGCAAAAATTTGGTTCACCTTGAGCGAAATCGGGCGGTTTAGTTGCGCCACAATGCTCTCCTGTAGTTGAACCACCTGGTGATAGCGCAGTTGGCTGTTGGTTCGCACCGTTATTTCCATTCCTAAAACTTCACCCGCCCGATCCAGATCTAGCTCCACCAGTTCGGCGTTACCAAATTGGGCGACCAGTTCTTGCACCACTTCATAGATTTGGCGATTCTCAGACGCATCCCGAAAGAATTGAACACCCCAATAATTGAGAGGCACAAACAACAGCAATGTCAGGCTGGCCGAAAGCACCAGGCTTCTGGGTAATCGAGACTTCCCAACCACCGAACTGGACCCAAAACCGCGCAAGAAAAACACCAGCACCGCCGCAAAAGCAATGGTCACTGCATTGGTAATAAACAGCAAGATAGCGCCGCCAGCCACATCCAACCGCCCTAGCGACAGGCCAATCCCCACCGTACACAACGGGGGCATCAAGGCAGTCGCGATAGCCACCCCAGGTAATGCAGCCGAAAGGTTGGCCTGGGTCATTGCGTAAGCCGCGGCAATTCCACCAGAAAATGCAATCATCAAATCTATAGGCGTTGGATGCGTTCGTGAAAGCACCTCTTGCGGCAATGATTGCAACGAGATAATGGGCAGGTAGGTATTCACCAGCGTGACCAATGCCGAAAGCAAAATCGCTAATGCCGCGCCGCGCAGCAAAGCAGAGGTGGCGTTTTTCAACAGGGATGAATCTCCCACGATTGAAGCAAGTCCTATGCCAATGATCGGCGACATCAACGGCGCGACCAGCATGGCGCCAATGATTACAGCAGGCGAATCGGTGATCAACCCCAGCGTGGCAATGCTGCACGAAAGGATCACCAACAGGAAAAAATCAAATCCCGGCGAGGACAGCGGAGTGATTTCGGCGATAACTTTTTCCCGAGTTTGGATGGATAGCGGGCGAACCAGTTGTTGGAACAAACGAAAGAGCATATCCTTCTCCTCATCCCATGCACTGCCTAGAGTTTACCACGGCTTGTCGCCCCAACCCTGGTGCACCCGCCAATTTCAGGCCGTTTTCCTCCGCTTAAACCACTTCTCCACTTCAGCCGCGAGGAACACCACAACACCGGCCGCCATACACAGCAGCAAGTCCGTGAAGCCCAATGGTGAGGTTTTCAAGAAATCTTGCAACGCCGGCACGTAAATAGCTGCCAATTGCGCCGCCACAACGATGCCGGCCAGAGCCAACAGGGGCTTATTGGAAAGCAGCCCAACTTTGAAGATCGAGTCATTTCCGCTGCGGATGCCGATGGCCTGCCAGACCTGGGCGAAAGCCAGGGTGGTGAACATCATCGTCTGCCAGTCTGCATTCCCGTCGTAGAAATGCCACGCGCCCATCCCCAACGAGAGTGCGCCGATGAGCAGGCCAAAACGGATGATTTGCCCGCCCACGCCCCCGCTGAATATGCCCGATTGGGGCGCGATGGGCTTGCGCTTCATCACATTTTGTTCGGCCGGCTCCACGCCCATCCCCACGCCTAGCAGCCCGTCGGTCAGCAGATTCAGCCACAGCAGTTGCAGCGGCAGCAGCGGCACGGGCATGCCAATCACCACGCCCAACAGCATGACAATGATCTTGCCCAGGTTGCCGCCAATGCTGAACTTGATGAATTTGCGCAAATTATCGTAGATGACGCGACCCTCTTCCACTGCCGCCACAATTGTTCTGAAGTTGTCATCTTGCAGCACCATTTTGGCCGCTTCTTTGGATACATCTGTCCCGGTGATACCCATTGCCACGCCAATATCGGCAATTTTCAGGGCCGGGGCATCGTTCACACCGTCCCCCGTCATCGCGGTGACGTGCCCGCGCTTTTGCAGCGCGCTGACGATGCGCAGTTTGTGTTCGGGCGAAACCCGCGCAAAAACATCGATTTTTTCAACCACCTCGAGCAGATCTTCATCACTCAAACTATTCAACTCCGTGCCGGTCATTGCTTTTCCAGTGGTGGTAATGCCCAGCTCGCGGGCAATATGCAAGGCCGTCAGCGGGTGGTCGCCTGTGATCATCACCACGCGGATGCCCGCGCTTTTGCTTCGCGCCACGGCGTCTTTCACCTCGGCGCGCGGCGGGTCGATGATACCCACAAAACCGATGAAAGTCAGCCCTTCTTCCAGCGCTGCCCCCGTCTGAACTGCGTCCCACGTCTTGAACGCCACCCCCAGCACGCGCATCCCATTTTCCGCCAGCCTCTGGTTGGCCCCTTCAATGCGGCGGCGGTAAGCATCAGACAAAGGTCGTTGAGTCCCTCCATCCCAAACGTGGGTCGAGATATCCAGAAGCCCATCCACCGAACCCTTTGTGAAGGAAATGTAAACAGCCTGGGGGGCGACCACATTCAGCAGCTCGCGGATGCTGGACTGGCGGCTGCGCTCCAGGCTATGCAAGGTGGTCATGCGCTTGCGGTCGGAATCGAAGGGGTATTCCGCAATGCGCGGTTTGTGCGCATCCAGATTGGCTTTCATCAAACCATACTTCGCCGCCGCAACCACCAGGGCGCCTTCCGTTGGATCACCAATGGCATGGAAGCGCTGCCCCAGGCCCATTTCATCATCCGCCGCCAGGTGCGCGTCGTTGCACAGTGCACCGCCAACCAACAGCAGCGCCAGCGAGCCCTGCGAGGTAACTGCTCCGGGCGCGCTCAAGTCAATCATGCCCTGGCCCTTGGGCGTGGTTTGTTCGTTGACATCCACGCGATGCCCGGCTACATCCAGCACGGTCACGGTCATGCGGTTTTCGGTCAGCGTGCCGGTTTTATCCGAGCAGATGGTGGTTACCGAGCCCAGCGTCTCCACTGCCGAGAGCTTGCGCACCAGAGCGTTCCGCGCCAGCATCCTCCGCGCGCCCAACGCCAGGGTAATGGTCACCACTGCGGGCAACCCCTCGGGCACCACCGCAACCGCCACGCTGACAGCCACCAGGAAGGCATCCAGCACGGATGTGCCCCGAACGATATCTAGAAGCGCCACCAACAGCGCCACCGCCACGCCCACCATTGCAAGGACCTTGCCCAACTGATCCAGGCGCTTTTGCAGCGGGGTCTGCTCATCGCCGCCTTGCTGCAGCAAGCTGGCAATGTTGCCCAGTTCGGTGTTCATCCCCGTGGCAATAACCACCCCCGTTGCGCGACCGTAGGTAACTGTGGTGCCCATATATACCATGTTGATTCGATCCCCTAGTGGGAGATCGCCTTTTTCCAGGGTATGCGCGTCCTTTTCCACCGAATCCGACTCGCCGGTCAGGGCAGCCTCCTGCACCCGCAAATTGGCACATTCGACCAGTCGTAAATCTGCCGGGACGATATTCCCCGCTTCCAGCGAGACAATATCACCCGGAACCAAATCGCGCGCCGAAATTTCCTGCAAGATTCCAGCGCGCTGCACCCGCACGCGCGGAACCGCCATTTTCTGTAGGGCCGCCATTGCGCGCTCAGCGCGGTATTCCTGGACAAAACCCAACAGGGAAAACAAAAGGACGATGGCGAAAATGGCCCCAGCTTCTTGCCACTTTCCCAGGAACCCGGAGACAATCGCCGCGCCGATCAGAATCAAAACCATGGTGGCAGTGAATTGCTCCCACAGAATTTTCCACGGGCTGCGAGCGCTTTTCTCTTTTAGTTCGTTAAAGCCATACTCGGTCAGGCGTTTTGCCGCCTCCGCAGCCGACAGGCCTTGCAAAGACGATCCAAAGCGCTCCATCGCTTCCTGCGCCGAAACCTGATGCCAGTTCACATGTGCCTCCCTGATTGCGTCCATCGATCGGTTCTCTCCTCTTTCCACCATATTACAACAAAATATCAAATTCGGCGGCATAACCGCACAACTCGAAATCATTGGCCTTTCACACAAAAAGACCACCGCCAAAACACTGGCGATGGTCTTGCCCTTTCTTACTCAGCCGGGAAGGTTCTTCCGGAATGACGGCTGCGCAACCTTATTCAGGCGGCTACTCCCCATCGGAGCAAAGAGATTATACGAACAAACCCCATGCTTTTCCTTAAATCCGGATGAGAAATACGGGCCTATCCACACGGAAAATATTTCAAACCGGGATATAATTAGGGGCGAAGTACCCCATCTGACCAAATTCAAAGAACAAGGAGGTGACGCGATGCCCAACCTGTATCACCGGCGTTGATCGAACATTGCCAGGATACGCGTGCCGTATCCAGCCCCAGCGCGCGGCAGGTTGACCGTGTCACCCACTGATATTTAAGTTCAACGGGTTCCACTTGGGCTTCGGCTTGCGCGCCGAGGCCTATTTTATTTAACACGATTTCAAACAAAGGAACCCTTCTATGCGCGCAATTTCCAATTTTCTTATCTCCCGTTGGGGGCCCATCGTCACCGGCATTGTCGTCGGTATTTTGGCCCCCGTTTTGGTAGCCCTGGGCAACCCAGGCAACATGGGCATCTGCGTGGCCTGCTTCAACCGGGATATTGCCGGAGCGCTGGGCTTTCACCGCGCCGCAGTCGTTCAATATATCCGCCCTGAGATCATCGGCTTTGTGCTGGGGGCGCTGGTAGCAGCCTTGCTGTTCCGCGAATTCAAACCGCGCGGCGGCTCCTCCCCACTTATCCGCTTTTTGTTGGGAATCTTCGCCATGATCGGCGCTTTGGTCTTCCTGGGTTGCCCCTGGCGCGCCTACTTGCGCCTGAGCGGCGGTGACTGGAATGCCATTCCCGGCATCGTCGGCCTTTTCGCCGGAATCGGATTGGGTATTATTTTCCTCAAGCGCGGCTTCTCGTTAGGCCGCAGCCGCCCCACTGCGCAGCCAGCAGGCTGGGTCATGCCTGTCTTCGTCGTGGTCTTGCTTGTCCTGCTGCTGGCAGCCCCTCTCTTTGGCCGTGACGCCGAAGGCAACCCGGTCGGGCCAATCTTTTTCTCCCAAACCGGCCCCGGCAGTCAATATGCCCCTCTGTGGATCGCCCTCGCCGCGGGGCTGCTCATTGGATTTTTAGCCCAGCGCAGCCGCTTCTGCACCGTTGGCGCGCTTCGCGATATTGTACTCCTGCGCGACATGCACCTGTTCAACGGGGTTCTGGCCCTGCTGGTAGCGGCTTTTCTCACCAATCTGGTCCTGGGACAATTCAAGCCCGGTTTTGAAGGACAACCCGTGGCTCATGTCAATTGGCTGTGGAACTTTGGCGGCATGGTGCTGGCGGGTTTAGCCTTCACGCTAGCAGGCGGCTGCCCAGGACGACAGGTTTTCCTCAGCGGAGAAGGTGACGCGGATGCGGCCATCTTCGTCTTCGGCATGATCGCCGGAGCGGGGATCGCTCACACCTTCAGTCTGGCCAGTTCGCCAACCGGCCCCGGTGCTTACGGCCCTGCCGCGGTGATCATCGGTCTGGTCGTGCTTAGCATCATCGGCCTGGCCATGCGCGAAACTCGCTCAGCCTGATTCATTTTCCTCTTTCCAATTAAGGAGTTATCTCATGTCCGAACCCAAAACGATTGATGCACGCGGCCTGTCTTGCCCTGAACCTGCCATGCTCACGCGCCAGGCCATTATGGAGCTTAAAAGCGGCACCCTGGTTGTGCTGACCGACTCTTTTACCTCACGAAACAACATCGAGCGCACCGGTAAACTGGCCGGTTGGAAGGCCGAAATCATTCAAGATGCCGACGAAACCTACCACATAACGTTAACCAAATGATCTACCTCGACCATGCGGCAACCTCATGGCCCAAGCCGCCCGAAGTATTAGCGGCCATGCAAAATTTTTTGGAGCGTGCCGGGGGCAACCCCGGCCGCTCCGGCCATCGCCTTTCGATTGAAGCAGGACGCATTGTCTACGACACCCGCGAAGCCCTGGCTGAGTTCTTTGGCATCAACGATCCCATGCGGGTCCTGTTTGCCCTCAATGCCACCCACGGATTGAACATCGCCCTGCACGGGCTGCTGCGCCCTGGCGACCGCGTCGTGACTGGCGGAATGGAGCACAACGCTGTGATGCGCCCCCTGCGCGAGTTAGAAAAACACGGCGTGCAGGTGGAAGTCGTCGCTGCCCAACCCGACGGAACGCTATCGCCCGATGCGTTTACCACTGCATTGCAAGGCGGCGCCCACCTGGTGGTGGTGAACCACGCCAGCAACGTCGCCGGCGCCATCGCGCCCATTGCCGAAATCGCTGCCCTGGCTCACGCCGCCGGCGCCTGGATGCTGGTAGACGCAGCCCAAACCGCTGGCGTCCTGCCCATCAATATGGGCGCAATGAGCATTGACCTGCTGGCCTTCACCGGGCACAAAGGCCTGCAAGGCCCGCCCGGCACCGGGGGTCTGGTTTTGGCAGACAGCTTCGACGCCGCTCAACTACCTCCGCTCTTGCAAGGCGGAACGGGCAGCCGCTCGGAGTTTGAAATTCAGCCCGAAGATTTACCCGACCGCTATGAAACCGGCACGCCCAACGGCGTGGGTATCGCCGGATTAGGCGCAGGGCTGGCTTGGGTATGCGAACGCGGCCTGGACGAGCTACGCGCGCATGAATTGGATCTCGCCGCGCAACTTCGTAGCGGCCTATCCGGAATTCCTGGGCTGCATCTTTACGGACCACAAGACCCAAAACGATCAACCGCGGTAATCTCCTTCACCCTGCCGGGCAAACGCGTCTCAGAGATTGGCTACCGCCTGGACGAAGAAGCAGACATCCTCTGTCGGGTGGGGCTGCACTGCGCCCCCGCCGCCCACCGCAGCATCGGTTCTTTTCCCGAAGGCACGGTGCGCCTGGCCCCCGGCCCGCTGACCACAACACCGGATATTGAAAAGACCATCCAGGCTGTCAAAAGGATTGCAGCGACATGAATCAAGGCGTATTCTTATTTCACACCACCAGCGCTGCGCTGCGCGCCGAGAAAGTCCTCACCAAGGCTGGATTCGAGGTCAAGCTGGTGCCCACCCCGCGCGAGCTGTCCAGCGACTGCGGCATTGCGCTACGCTTCGAGTGGTCCGACCGGGCGCAAGTCGAAGTAGGGTTGGCCCAGGCAGGCCTGGAAGGGGATATTCATAGCCTGTAACCCCTCTTAGCCCAACAAAATTTGAAGCTCGTGCTTCGCGCGGTCAAAAAAAAAACTTGCTCAGGTCACAGAAGCCCTTCGGGCTTAAACTGGTATAGACCCTGCAAGGTTTTTCGTGGAACCCTATACTTACCGAAGTGCCCTGGAAGTTGCCCATTGAATCAGGATATAATGAGGGCACAGGTTCTCCCCGAGGCATAGTTCTCCGCTCGGGTCATTAATGGAGATTTGAAACATGGTATTCGAAAAGGCTCTAGAAATCTTGCTCTTTGTGTTGGGTTTAGGAGCATTGGTTTTCTTCCACGAACTGGGACATTACGTTTTTAGCAAGCTCTTCAAAATCCCGGTCGAAGAATTCGGCTTTGGGTTTCCCCCGCGCCTGGTGAAGCTGTTCACCTACGACGGCACCGATTTCACCCTCAACGCCATTCCCTTTGGCGCATTCGTCCGCCCGCGCGGCGAAAACGACCCCACCATCCCCGGCGGAATGGCCTCGGCCGGCCCTTGGAAGCGTTTCGGTATCCTCATCGGTGGCCCACTCATGAACCTGATCATTGGGTTGCTGCTTTTCAGTCTGGTCTTCACCCTTGAAGGCGTTCCCCAGCCCGATAAAGTGGTGATCACCGACACCAACCCCGGCTCGCCTGCCCAAATGATTGGGCTGCTGCCCGACGATCTGATCATTGCCGTGAACGGCGTAACCGTGCGCAACATCGAGCATTTGTCTTCGATGGTTCGTGAAAACGTCGGCAATGAAATCACTATTTCCATCCAACGTGGCGGCGAAAACCTGACCTTCCAGGCCGTTCCTCGCATCGATCCGCCCGAAGGTGAAGGCGCCCTGGGCATCAGCATGACCAACCCGGTTGCCGAAGTGTCCTGGCCTGAAACCGTGCCTTACGCGGTTGAAGAAATCGCCAGCCAGGGTTACGCGCTTGTTTCACTGCCTGTGATGCTCATCACCGGACAAATCCCTGCCGATCAGGCACGCCTGGTGAGCTTTGTGGGGCTGTTTAGCATGTGGTCAAAGGCCAGTGAGATCGACACACAAGTCGTCGCCACAAGTCCCGAATCGACACCTGTCACGCGGCTTTCGCTGCTGGCTGTCATCTCGGTGGCGCTTGGCTTCACCAACCTGCTGCCGCTACCCGCGCTCGATGGTGGGCGCATCCTGTTCCTGCTGCCGGAAATCCTCTTCCGCAAGCGGGTGCCTGCCGAGAAAGAAGCCTACGTCCACGCCATCGGCTTTATCGCACTCATCATCTTGATGTTCGTCATCGTCGCGCAAGATATCATCAATCCAATCAAGTTCTAGGAGAAAACTCATGGGCAAGCGAGTCAAAGGCAGTCGCAACCATCCAAAAGTTGAATTTGCATCCATCCTGAAAGCACTGGTGGATAAAGAGAACCCCTTCCCACCAAAATACCTTCAACACCTCTCTGATCTGACCCCCCAAAAAACCGAGCAGTTGGCCGGCATTTGGAAAGACATCCCGGTATCACGACGCCTTTCTATGCTACAAGACCTGGAAGAAATGCAGGAAGATGATACTCGCCTGCTGTTCTCAGACGTAGCCCTCCTGGCCCTGAAAGACGAGGAACCGGGCGCTCGCGCCCGTGCCATCAGCATGTTGTGGGATACGGGCAGCGAAGATCTGATCCCCTTATACACCCACCTCAGCCTGCACGATCCCGCCACCGAGGTGCGCGCCGCCGCCACCTGGGGCCTGGGCATGTATATCTATCTTGGCGAATTAGAAGAGCTTAATGCCGAGTTGACGCCCATTGAAGACCACCTCCTGTCTATTGCAAACGGCACTGACGAAGGTTTGGTTCGCCGCCGCGCAGTAGAGTCGTTGGGCTTCTCCAGCCGCGACGAGGTCCCTGCCCTGATCGAAGCCGCCTACAACATGGACGATCCCGACTGGGTCTCCAGCGCGCTCTTCGCCATGGGCCGTTCTTATGACGCCGCTCGCTACGAAAACCACGTCCGGCGTATGCTCAATCACCCCAAGTTCAACGTGCAGCTCGAAGCCGTGCGTGCTTGCGGCGAGCTGACCCTGGAATCCAGCCGCCGCAGCCTGTTGGACTTATTCGAGGAGGAAGCCCTCGACCCAGATATCCGCGACGCGGCCATCTGGGCGCTTTCGCAAATCGGCGGCGAGCAGGTCGAAGAGACTTTGGAAGACCTGCTGGAAAAAGCCGAGAACGATGATGACGAGGAATTTATCCTCAACGCCCTCGACAATCTCTCTCTCACCGAACAGGTCAACAAGATGGATCTTTTAGACATCGACCTGGAAGATGAAGAGATGTTTGGGAATGTAGTCGATCTGGAAGCCGATTCCGTAGACGACGAGGAAGACGAGGAAGACGAAGAGAGCGACGACGAGGAAGATGATGGGGAGTCCTCGAGCAAAGCATAAGCTGGCTCGAGCAAGCCTGACTCTCCTGCTGGCCCTGGCGTGGCTGACCGGAGTGCCTTCCGCTGCCCGCGCTCAGGCCGCTGTGCAGTTCAAAGACGTGGCGGCCTTCGTTAGTTTTGGCGACCATATTCTCTTTCAAGCTCGCATCGAATCCTCGACCCCGCTCCAGGCTCTCTATCTCCTGTTAGAGCCGCAGGGCGCCGCCCCAGTATACCTGCCGGTTGCGTTAAATGAGCGTGGTGAGTTGCAATACCAGCTGGACCCCGGGCGCTATTCCATTCGCCCTTTCGCTCAGGTCACTTATGCCTTCCGCGCCGAGTTCGAGTCCGGACAACCCGTGACCAGCGAGCATTACCGCATCGATTACATCGACACACGTTTTAGCTGGCAAGAATTGACCGAGGGCTCCCTGTCGGTGTACTGGTATGACCGCAACATTACCTTTGGACAGTCTGCCCTCAACAACGCAGTGGCGGGCGTCAAAAGCGTTCAGACCCTGCTGCCGGCAACGTTTTCTGACCCCGTCCGCATTTTCATTTACGGCTCGTCTTCCGACCTGCAAGGCGTCATGAAGGGCACCCCTTCCTGGGTGGCAGGTCACGCTGCGCCAGATCTGGGCGTGGTGCTCATCTCCATCCCTGCCGGCCCTGACGAGGGGCTGGAAATGCAGCGCCAGATTCCACACGAGTTGATGCACCTGGCTCAGTACGAGGTTATCGGTGAGAACTTCACCAACCAACCCTACTGGCTCATCGAGGGCATGGCCTCCGAGGCCGAGTTGTATCCCAATCCAGAATACGGTCGAGCCCTCGAAAAAGCCGTTGAGACGCGCAAACTACTCCCACTCGCCGATCTGTGCGCCGGGTTCCCCCGCGATGCCTCCGGCGCATTTCTGTCCTATGCGCAATCGGCTTCCTTCATGCGCTACCTCTATGAACAATACGGCGCCAGCGGCTTACAAGACCTGACCCTCAAGTACAAAGACGGCTTATCTTGCGATAAGGGCATCTCGGCTGCCTTTGGGTTGACTCTCTCGCAGCTCGAATACCGCTGGCAGCAAGAAAGCCTGGGCGTCAACCCTGAAGGCCTGGTGGCGCGCAAGCTGTTCCCCTACCTCGCCGTAGCCGGCGTGATGTTTGGCATGATGATCGTCAGCATCGTACTTGCTTCTCGCCGCCCAAAGCCCGCCGATCAGAAATCTAGATGAAGATTCCGGGCCACGCTCGCCTGCATTCCGTCGTTTCCGGCCACGTTCAGGGCGTCGGCTTCCGCGCCTTTGTGCGTGACCGGGCCCAAGAGCTGGACCTGACTGGCTGGGTGCGCAACACCTATAACGGGGACGTGGAAGTGCTGGCCGAAGGCCCGCGAGAAGATTTGGAACGCTTGCGCGACTGGCTGCAAACCGGCCCGCGCAGTTCCTTTGTTACCCACGTCAGTCAGGAATGGCAGGAACCCAACGGTGAGTTTGAGGAATTCCAGGTGGTACGCACCGTCTAAGCGTTTTAGCAAGAAAGACCGGCACGATTGTGCCGGCCTTTTCTTTGTAATCACTCACATAAGAGTGAAAGAGGTCGGAATTGGAGAGGTAGACAACTTTTTTGCTAGATATTACCCCAACGCTTCGATCTGCTCTTTCAAGCGTGCAGCGGTTTCGCGATAGGTCGCCAGCTTCTGGCGCTCTTTCTCCACCACCGCCGCAGGGGCCTTCTCGGCAAACGAACTGCCCAGCAGCTTATCCAGGCGCTCAATCTGCCCGTCTGTGTCCGCCAGGTCTCTTTCCAGGCGGGCGCGTTCCTCGCTTGTGTCCACCATCCCTGCCAGCGGCAGGTAGATTTCGATGCCCATGACCACCACTGCCACCGCCGGAGAGGGCTTGGGGTCCACCTCGTGTTCCATTACCAGGGCTGCCGGGTCAAGGCCCGCCATGTAGGAGATCAAGGCTCCCTGTTTGTCCAACACGTGCAAGCGATCGCCGCAAGCCAGCACCGCGGGAATCCTCTTGGCGGGGGCAACCTTTTTCTCGGTACGCATATTGCGGATGGCGCGCACAATCTCCTGCACCATGGCAAAGTCGGCAGTCTTTTGCGCTTCCCAGCCTTCGTTGTCACGCGGCTCGGGGAATTTTGCCACAATCAGCGCATCTTCCCAGCCACCCGCCGGTGCAAAAGCTCCCGATTTCTCCTGAGCAGCCTGCTTGAGGTAGCCCCACAGCTCTTCGGTCACAAACGGGGTGAAAGGATGCAGCAGCCGCAAGCTCGTATCCAGCACGCGCACCAGCGTATAGGCGGTATAGAAGGCCCGATCGCCGCCTTCAGCCAACTGCATCTTGGCAATTTCCACGTACCAGTCGGCGAACTCACTCCAGATGAATTCGTAAATCTGCCGTCCGGCCTCGCCGTACTGGTAGTTGGCAAATAGGCGATCCACCTCGCGCACCAGCGCCTGCAGGCGCGCCCAAATCCACGAGTCGGCCAGCGTCCACGCCGGTTCGAACTCCGGCGCCGCGGGGGCCTGCTCGAGCATGCCCAGCGCAAAACGGCTGATATTCCACAGCTTGTTGGCAAAGTTGCGGTTGGCCTCCACCTTCTTGAGGCTCAGATTCACGTCACTGCCCGGCGTGGAGCCCACCAGCAAGGTGAAGCGCAGCGCGTCGGTGCCCATCTCGTTCATCACGATCAGCGGGTCCACCACATTGCCCTTGCTCTTGCTCATCTTCTGCCCGTGCTCGTCGCGGATCAGACCGTGCAGGTACACGGTGTGGAAAGGCGCCTCACCCGTAAATTCCAGGCCGTCCATGATCATACGGGTGACCCAGAAGAACAGAATGTCGTACCCTGTCTCCAACACCGAGGTGGGGTAAAAATATTTGTAATCGGGCGTTTCTTCGGGCCAGCCCAGCGTGGAAAACGGCCACAGCCCCGAGGAGAACCAGGTGTCCAGCACGTCCGGGTCCTGCTTGATCTTCTCGCTGCCGCAGTGGGCGCAGCAGGTGGGATCCTCGCGCTCCACGGTCATCTTGCCACAGTCGGCGCAGTACCATACTGGGATGCGATGCCCCCACCACAATTGCCGGCTGATGCACCAGTCCTGGATGTTCTCCAGCCAGTTGTAATATACCTTGGTGAAGCGCTCCGGAACAATCTTGATGCGCCCGTCTTGCACTGCTGCCAGGGCCACATCGGCCATTGGCTGAATGCGCACGAACCACTGCGTCGAAACCATCGGCTCCACCGGCTCGCCGCCGCGCTGCGAGCGCGGCACGCTCATCGGGTAGGCTTCTGTTTTCAGCACCAGCCCCTGCGCTTCCATGTCGGCCCACAGCTTTTTGCGTGCCTCAAAGCGGTCCATACCCGCATACGGCCCGCCGTTCTCATTGACACGCGCAGCCTCGTCCAACATGCTGATGACTTCCAAGTTATGGCGCTGCCCAATCAGGTAGTCGTTGGGGTCGTGCCCAGGAGTGACTTTCAAGCCGCCGGTGCCAAAAGCGCGGTCCACGTATTCGTCGGCAATCACCGGGATGCGCCGCCCCAGGATGGGCACCAGCACCTCTTTACCGATGAACTTCTGATAGCGCTCGTCTTCCGGATGCACGGCCACGGCCGTGTCGCCTAAAATGGTCTCGGGGCGGGTGGTCGCCACCGGCACGTACTCGCCGCTGCCGTCCGCCAGCATATACTTAAAGAAGTACAGCGTGCCCATCTCCTGGGAGTATTCCACTTCCAGGTCTGAAACGGCCGTGCGCAGCCCCGGCGACCAGTTGATCATGCGCGGTCCGCGATAGATGAGGCCCTTCTCATACAGGCGCACGAAGGACTCGCGCACCGCTTTGGACAGGCCTTCATCCAGGGTGAAGCGCTCGCGATCCCAATCACAAGAAGCTCCCAGGCGGCGGATCTGCTGGAAGATGATCCCGCCATACTTGCGCTTCCACTCCCAGGCTCGCTCGACGAACTTCTCGCGCCCCAACTGATCACGGTGCAGACCTTCCTTGGCCAGCATCTTCTCCACCTGCAATTGCGTGGCAATTCCAGCGTGGTCCGAACCAGGCACCCACAGGGTCGGCTCGCCCTTCATGCGGTGGTAGCGTATCATCAGGTCTTCCATGGATACGAACATCGCATGCCCCAGGTGCAGCTCACCCGTCACGTTTGGCGGGGGGATCGAGATGACAAAAGGCTTGACCGAAGGATCGTGCCCGGGTTGGTTGGGGTCGTTGGTCGGCTTAAAATAGCCGCTCTTCTCCCACCACTCGTAAATCCGCTCCTCGGTCGCGGCGAAATCGTATTTCGTGGGCAATGTGTTTTCCGGCATGATGTCCCTCATTTTCACAGGCAATAATCCATTGCCTTATTGGATAATAATCGTCAATCGTTCACTGCTCTCTAAAACCTCCACAGCCTCAGCGCGGGTCACGCTCATCAGGTCGGGAATGGCCGCTTGCAACGCGGCGCGCAGGGCCGGGGCAGACGCCCCTAATTGTACCCGCATTATCGCACTTGCCAAGCCCAGATTATTCTCGCTTTTGTAGCGCCGCACCGTCGTGGCGATCTCGATCAGGTCTTCGCCAGTTTGAAGAGCCTGTTGATCCTGCCAGGCCGCGTCCACCGTTGGCCAGTTTGACTGATGAATGGACGCGCATCCCTCGGCCTCGGCAAACAATTCGCGGTAAACGGCCTCGGTCACATAGGGCAAGATGGGCGCAAACAATTTTAACACCGTCAGCAGCACCGTTCGCAGGGTGAAGCAGGCGCCCAAATGACCAGGGTGTTCCGGCGCATACAGGCGCTGCTTGGCCATTTCCAGGTAGTTATCCGCCAGGTCGCGCCAGAAGAAAGCCTCCACCTCGCTCTTCGCCGCGGCATATTCGTACGATCGGAAGGATTCGCTCACTCGCTGCACCAGCTCTTGCAGGCTCGCCAGCATCCAGCGGTCCGCTGCGGTCAACTCGCCCGGCGGCGAGATGCGCCCCTTGCCTGCCAGGAAGGTCTGGCTGAAGCGGGCCACGTTCCACAACTTGGTGACCAGCTTACCGCCCATCTGGATCTTCTCTTCACTGATGATCGAATCCTTGCCGGGACTGGTCGAGGCCGCCCAATAGCGCAGGGCATCCGCTGAGTATCGTTCGATCATTTGCATGGGGGCCATCGGCCCGCCCCCGCGGCTCTTGCTAATCTTGCCCATGCCCTCGCCGGCCAACCCCCAACCCGAGATGAGCACATCGGACCAGGGCAGCTTGCCAAAGTGGAACTGCGACTTGACAATGGTATAAAACGCCCAGGTGCGGATGATCTCATGCGCCTGCGGGCGCAGGCTGTAAGGGTAAACCCGTTCGTATAATTCCGGCTCCCAACGCCAGCGCCCCACGATCTGCGGGCTGAGTGAAGATGTGGCCCAGGTGTCCATCACATCCAGTTCGGGAGTGAACTCGCTGCCGCCGCAGGCGCATGGATGAGACGGCTGCGCATTGCCCGGGTCCACTGGCAACTGCGCCTCGTCCGCCAGCGTTACCGCGCTGCAGGCTTTGCAGTACCACACCGGAAAGGGCACGCCGTAGGTGCGCTGGCGCGAGATAGCCCAATCCCAGTTCAGTCCTTCCACCCAGGCCTGGTAACGCGCCTGCATGTGCTCGGGGTGCCAGCGAATCTGCTCGCCAGCTCGCAGAAGCTCCTCTTTGCGGTCCAAAATGCGCACAAACCACTGTTGCGACACCACAATCTCCACCGGCGTGTCGCAGCGCTCATGCACCCTAACGGATTGGCTGACCGCCTGGCGCGAGAGGATCAGGCCATCCGCTTCCAGCAGTTCCTTCACCCGCTTGCGCGCCGCCGGGATGCTCAGCCCTGACAATGGCCCGGACTGCTCGGTCATCCGCCCGGCCCGATCAATGGCCTCCACCAAGGGCAGCTTGTGCGTGTACCACCAGGCCATATCGGTTTGGTCGCCAAACGTACAGCACATCACGGCGCCGGTGCCTTTTTGCGGGTCTGCACTGGGGTCTGCCAGCAGTGGAACCTCTTGCCCGTAAAGCGGTACGCGCGCCTTGCCGCCCACTAACGCGGCGTAGCGTGGGTCTTCCGGGTGGACGAACACCGCCACACAGGCCGCCAACAGTTCGGGGCGGGTGGTTGCCACCTGCAAAACATTGCCATCCGGCAATCCAAAGGGCAGGGTGACGAACTCGCTCTCCCGCTCCAGGTCGTTCAGCTCGGCCTGGGCAATGGCTGTGCGGCATTCCGGGCACCAGATGGTCGGCGCCGATTGGCGGTAGGCTCGCCCCTGGCGATACAACTCCAGGAAGGAAGTCTGAGAAATCTTGCGCGAGTAGTCGTCGATGGTACGGTAAGAGTAACGCCAGTCCACCGACAGCCCCAGGCGCTGCCACAGGGCCTGGTAATCCTTCTCAGCCTCCTCGCTCACCTCCAGGCATTGCCGGATGAAGGCCTCGCGACCCACCTGTGCCACCGTCACGCCGTGGCGCTTCTCCACCAGCCGCTCGGTGGGCAGGCCGTTGTCGTCAAAGCCCATCGGGTAGAACACGTTCATCCCGTTCATCCGAAAGAAACGCGCCATAAAGTCGGGATGGCTGTAGGAGTATACATGGCCCAGGTGCAAGTGCCCCGAAACAGTCGGCGGCGGGGTATCAATCGAATAGACTGGATGTTCATTGGCCAGGTCGAACCGGTAAGTGCCTTCTGATTGCCAAGCGGCCTGCAATAGGGGTTCCATTTCGGTTGGGTTGTAATGTTTGTCCATAAATACCTCTCTTTACGCTTCAGAGGGCGCAGCACGTTGTTCTGCGCTATCAGATTCTCAATTCCATCGCAGCGCCCCTACAGAATTCGTGCAAATTCGTTTCATTCGTGGAGAATTTTCCTTCCGATTCGCGGATGAAATCTTCTCTTAAAACAAAACGACCTCTCATCCATTGAGGACGAAAGGCCTGCCTTCCGCGGTACCACCTCGCTTCACCCGCACCTGCCATGGGCACACTCACCCCCGGACCAACATCCGGGTTGGGCTGTAACGGGCCTACCCCGCGCCGGTCTACTCACCCAAAGGCTTTCTGCGGCGATCTCGCCAAACGACTTCGACTGCGGTCCGCTGTGGAGGCTTCCACCTGTTCCTCCTTCTCTATCAGCGCGCCGTACAACCTACTACTTTTGGCCTGAACGCTATTGTATTGTAAAATACATTATACACCCTTTCGAGGGGATTTTTTGGGGTCATTGGGAATTGGCGTGGTGAACCCCGCATTTTGGGGTGTGAGAGCGGCTTCGCCGCTCTCACACCCCAAAATGCGGCAGCT
>JAFGLU010000123.1 GCA_016927865.1 Anaerolineaceae bacterium | reverse complement strand
GCCGAATTGGGGGTTGGTCGCAACGACATATTTGAGTGGATTGTGAAAAATCCCAAGATGCGTTTACCCTGAGGGGCAGAGCGCGGGCGGTTTGCAGGAATGGTTCATTTCTGTTAGACTTTTCTCCATGCGCAGACTGACCCTCATCTTTTGCAGCCTGTTGATCTTCCTGCTGGCTTCTTGCAACGCGCCGATAGCCCCTGCGCCAACTGAGCAGCCCACCGCCGCCGCGCCCACTGCCACCCGCCGCCCTGCGACGGCTACGCCCACCCCCTCGCCAACGCTCATGCCTACGTCGGCAACTCCTGAGTACTTGCTGGTGCAATCGGACGAGCTGCGCGGAGTGAAGGTGGTTTTGTGGACGCCCTGGGTGGGCAGCCCGGACAGCGAAATGCAGGCTCTGGCGGCGGCGTTCAACCGCCAAAACGAGTGGGGTATCCAGGTGGAAGTGCGCTCGTTGGGCAGCTCTATGGTGTTAGGCGAGGAAATGGTCCTGGCGGTGGAACAGCAAACCACTCCGCAGTTGGTCATTGCCCCCGACGAGCAATTGGCCCGCTGGGAAGAGATGCGCGATTTGCTGGTGGACTTGCAGCCTTATATTGCGCATGATCTGTGGGGATTGGGCGAAGAGCATTTACAGGATTTCAACCCGGCCTTTTGGTCGCAGGGCCAGGCCGGGGAGAGCCGCCTTTCGATTCCCGCCACGCGTACGGCGCACGGTTTAATCTATAACCAGACCTGGGCGGGTGAGTTGGGCTTTGACAATCTCCCCGCGACCATCGAAGCATTCCACGCGCAAGTTTGCGCTGCCGCGAAGGTGAACAACACCAGCAATCAACCTCGCAAGTATGGTACGGGCGGATGGTTGGTGAGCACCGCACCCGAGACGACGCTTTCCTGGCTGGCGGCCTTTGGCGCAGACCCCTTTCCGGCAGAAGGCGAGGCGGACTACCGCTTTGACCAGCCGGAAGTGGCGGAAGGCTTGAGCTTTTACCGGCGGCTGAAGCAAGATGGCTGCCTGTGGGAGGGCAAGACGCCTACGCCATACGATTACTTTGCCGAGCGCTTCGCCCTGATCTATTCGGGCACGCTGCAAGACCTGCGGCTGCAAGCCCATGTTCAGGAGCGCTTCGAGAGCGAGGATCAATGGGTTTTCATCCCCTATCCCAGCGAAAGCGGGGAAGGCGTTGTTTTTGCGCAGGGCGAAGCCTATGCCATTCTGAACAGTTCGCCTGAGGAGCAGTTGGCCGCCTGGCTGGTGCTGCGTTGGCTGTCGCTGCCCGAGCAGCAGACCCGCCTTGCGCTGGCAGACCTTTCGCTGCCGATTGGAGCTGGAGCAGAAAAATTACTGCGAAACCGTGCCAATGATTTTCCCTGGGGCGTGATCCTGCCGCTGGCGGGCGAGGTGCGCCCGGTGCCCAACCCGGCTTCCTGGGCACTGGTGCAGAGCGTGCTGCAGGATGCGGCCTGGCAGGTGCTGCGCTTGCCCGATGGCGGACAGATCGAGCAGGTCATCGCCGATTTGGAAGCCATGTCGCAAGAGTTGACCCAACCCGGGACGGAGTGAGGGCTGCGCGGGAGGAGGGCTGGATGAAAAATCTTGGTTGGCTCTTCCTAATAATCATTCTATTAGCTGCCGCGGGATGCTCAACGGCAGCGGCGCCTGTCGAGGCGCCCGTCGAAGGACCTCTGGGGCCTACCCCCGCGCCGGCAAGCACGGAACCGGCAATGGCTGCACCCGAGCCGACGCTGACGTCCAGTCCAGCGCCGCTGACGGGGGCGGCTTGCGTGGTGGGGGCGTGGCAGCCGGAGGGACTTCGGGCGCAGATGGAGCGCTCGCTGGGCGCGTCCAGCCCGGGCGCCGTGGTGGAATCGGTGACGGGGCAGGTGGTTTACCGCTTCTCGGCAGAGGGGCAATTTGAACTGGCCTTTGAGCAGTTTGAGGTCAAGCTGGGCGGCGAGGTGAACGGGAAGAGTTACCACACCGGCAGCCTGCTGAACGGCAGTGCCACGGCTCGCTACCATGTTGAGGATGGCGCGGGGCAGTTGCTATTGAGCGATTTTGGGGGCGAAGGGGTGCGCATGACGGTGACGGTCAACGACCAGCCGCTGTTTGAAGAGAACCTCTCGGCCTGGCCGGCCTTTTTTGCGTCGCTGGCCGAATCGGTGGGTGCGGGCGAGGGCAGCGAGCCTCCGGAGGGCCAGGCGCGCTTGACCTTCACCTGCCTTGAAAATCGCCTGGTGATTACACGCGGCGGACAGCAGCCCGCCGCGGAGTTGGAACTGGCGCGAATGCCTTGACGTCTATGCAATTATGAGCGAACAAGACCACAAGCTGGCTTCCGAATACCTGGGCTTGTTTGAAGAACAGATACCGCCGCTGTTCCGCTATCATCTGGCGCGCAGCGGTGATTGGCAGACGGCCGAAACCCTGACCGCCGAGACCATGCGCCTGGGGCGGGACTGGTATGCGGCAGCGGGGTTGGACGGCGAAACGCCCGGCGAATGGTTGTTTGGGCTGGCGGCTACGCTGCAGGACCAGCACCGCCGCACGAAGAATCTGCCGCCATTGACAGAAAACGGCTTGAATCCTACGCCCGACCAACTGGAGCAGTTCGCGGGTATGGCGGTGTTGGCGGAATCCTGGCGCAAACTGCCCGCCGAAAAAGCCGATGCGCTGGCCTTGAAGTTTTTTGGCAAGCTGAACGCCGACGAAGTGTTTTTGCTGACCGGCCAGGAAGAAGAGCAAATTGTCCCGCTGGTGGGGGCCTGGATGGGCGCGGTGGGAGAATTGCCCGGGCTGGTGCAGCCGGTGGGGTACTTTGCCGGGCATTTGGCCAACTCGCTGCGGGAAGAGACGCCGCGGGGGGTGAAGGGCAGGCCGCCGAAACGCCAACGGCGCAAGCTGCGTGCCGAGCCCATCTGGCGGCGCTTCCGGCGGGTGGCGGCGTTGCTGGTGGTTTTGTTTGTCGTCGCCGGGGCGGCCCTGACGCTTTGGCAGCAAGTGGGCCAGGAGCGTATGGGTGGCGAGACAAACCGAATTTCGAGCGAAGTCAGTTTTTTGCCCAGCCAGGACCAGGTGATTTTTGTGAACGAGACAGGGCAGTTGATCCGCCTGGACCTGGCCTCGATGAAGCAAATATTGCTCACCGAACAGAAATTCTTCTCAGAGGGCGCGCCGGCGCAGGAACAAGTGTTGAGCGCTTCGCCGGATGGCGGATGGCTGGCGGTGGTGCGACCGGCAGATCGAGCCACGTACTTGCTGAAATTGGACGGCAGGGAGCAGATCCGGCTGACAGATCACCCGGCGCTGCTCGATTGGGCTCCGGACGGCCGCGCGCTGGCTTTTGTGGACCCGAGCGCGCCGGGAAGGCTGTACTATTACAATCTGGAGAGTCGCAGCCCGGTGCAGTTGGCGGAATTCAACGGTGAAATTCGAGCCGTGGCCTGGTCGCCGGTGGGGGTGCCGATTGCTGTGACGGTGGAGGGGAGTATTCATAAGGATGCGCAGCGGCAAATGGTCGTCCCGGTGCAAATCGAGACGATCAACCCGCAGTCGGGCAATTCAAGGCTGATCTTTGAAGGAGAACGAGACGGGGCGAATCCGGATGGCGCGGGGGTGCTGCTGTGGACGGAGAACGGGGATGAGGTCTGGTACCCGCCGCTTTTCCTGGCAGTTCCGGTGAAAGGCAGTCCTCCGCAGCGGTTATTTTCGCTGCCCGGCGACCGTTTTGGGATACAGACGCAGTTATTAAACAAGACGAACAAGTCTCGGGTTGGTTTAATCAGCGTGGCGTCGCTTTCGCCCAGTCGGGAGAGCTTGGTGTTGGTGCATGATGTCACCAGCGGACCATCTTCCCCGATGACCTTGCAGACCGGGCAGAACTTTGAGCGTAACGGCTGGCAGCAAGAGATAGGAGTAGTCGAGACGCTGGCCTGGACGGAGGAAGAGGGCAGCTTGCTGGCGGCGCGCGACCAGCGCAATTTTAATGAGATTTTGCGCATTGACGCCCGCTCGGGGCAGTATCAGGTGATTGTGGAGCGGGGTTTGCTGTTGGGAACGCTTTCCGAGCTAGATTCCATCCACCAGCACCGTGCCCCACAGGTGGACCTTGCACCGATGAGTTTTTCAAGTTACGACGGCCCCCGGGTGGATGTTCCCTTGAGGCCGCTGGGTATTTCGTTTGGCTTGCCAGAAGGTTGGGCAGCGGATTTTTCTCTCGGTGATGAATCTAACGGCTGGTCCTTGATTACTAATTTTCGGCCTTCCGACCCGATGGGGTATATCAGCATGCCCGCAGAGGCAATTATGCTGTCTGTGGCTCGCGAGCCTCGCTCGCTGGAAGATTGGCTGGAGGATGTTCAGAATTCGGGCGGCAGCGGTAAGTATAGTGTCATGGCTACCGGAGGACTAACCATCCATCGTTTTGATTATAAGTTCTCGGATGGTGAAATTATTCAAGCAGCTTTGATCGAAACCTCTGCCGGGTTGATCGGTGTGTATCCCTATAGTTGGGCATCGGCTACGTGGGGTGATTTTGGCCGGTTTTTGGCCTCAGCGCAGATCATTCCGCAGGAAGAAGGGCGCTTCCAGGTTTCGGACCCAACCTCGGTGCGCTGGACAGCGTATGCCAACGATGATTACGGGCTCAGCTTCGAGTATCCGGCGGCTTACGACGAACGCAGCGAGCCGAACTGCGCCGTCCGCGTGCAAGATGTGCGGGCGGAATTCAACGCGCCTTATTTCATTCCGCGCACGGATATTCAGGTGGGGTTTCGGACGGTGGTGGCGATCACAGACCGGGAGGGGCTGGACCTGAATGGGGTGGTGGAGCGGGCGATTGGATGGCGGGAGGGTTGGATGATTGAGCGCAGGGAAACCCGCCTGATGAATGGGCAGGAGGGGGTGTATGTGGAATACCGCTTTGGCGAGACCAACCGTCTGGGGATGATGGCTTTTTTCATCCGCGGGGAGGATGCGGTGGTGGTTCAAACGAGCGCGGGAGCGTTCTGCGATATCCCCGTGGAAAACGTGACGGAGTTGGGGGCGTTTGAGCATTTGCTGGAGACAATCACGCTGGAAGATCGACCCTGACATCAAGCGACGGTTCAGGTAGGGGCGAGGTGAGATTCAGCAACTATATCTTCCAATCAACCCATAGCCTCGCCCATTTCTGCCTGCGGGGCGAGGCTACAAGGTGCGGCCTCAAATTCCAAGCGTGATTCCGCCTCGCCCCTACAAGAGAGAAGATACCATTTAGGTGTGTAAGTGGATTTTCCGACCCCATGTTGGTATTAAGACGCGGGTAAGAAACCCGCGCTACGATGACTGCGTCCGATGGAGGAAGAACCGCGGAGGCGCAGAGTTCGCAGAGGAGCGCGGAGTGGGAGAAGAAGAAATATTGAGAAAGAAGGATTCCCCCGCGGGGTGCAATGCAAATTCTTCGTAGCGGCGCAGCAGTGGGAAAAGGCAGGGGAATCAACCAGAGTCGAGCTGCGCCTGAGGGAAGAGGAGAGGAACCGAAGAGCCCGCTCCGGGTAGACACGCGGAAAAGGGCAGGCCCTCTGGTGAATCGTCATCCCCCGTGTCCGTTCTGGCCGGGCACAGGGGGTGTCGATAGATGTTGTTGCCTTGCGCAATCCCTGTGCCCCTACAGCAGAGAAGATTCCAGTCAGATGAGGAAAGCG
This sequence comes from Anaerolineaceae bacterium, assembly GCA_016927865.1. Lineage (GTDB taxonomy): Bacteria > Chloroflexota > Anaerolineae > Anaerolineales > Anaerolineaceae > Anaerolinea. The sequence continues at coordinate 5,081 of JAFGLU010000123.1, read as the reverse complement.
CGGGTTTCCGATGCGTTCCGGCGGCAGAAACCATTCTGGGGTTTGGGCAATCCCTGTGTATCTACATTGTTGCGTTCTTAGTATAATGATGAATAATATCCTTGATTTAACGAGGTGGGTATGGATCTGTCGCCTGATACCCTGTTGAAAGATCGCTACCGCATTGTCCGCAAGCTGGGCGAGGGCGGGATGGGGGCTGTTTTCCTGGCGCGGGATATTTCATTGGAGCACGATGTGGCGGTGAAGGCTAACCGCGACCCCAGCCCGGAGAGCACCAACCAGTTCTTGCGCGAGGCGCGCTTGCTGGCAGCACTGCACCATCCCAACCTGCCCCGCGTGACCGATTATTTCATCCTGGGCGAAGAGCAGTACCTGGTGATGGATTACATCCCGGGCGACGACCTGAAGGCGCTGTTATTGCAGGAGGGCCGCCAGCCGCTGGAGAAGGTGCTGGCTTGGGCCAAACAATTGGGCAGCGCGCTGACTTATATGCACAACCAGACGCCGCCGGTCATCCACCGCGACATCAAACCCGCCAACATCCGTCTGACAGCCAGCGGCGAGGTGGTGCTGGTGGACTTTGGCATTGCCAAAGCGGCTGATTCGAGCCAGGCCACGGCCATTGGCGCATCGGGCTACACAGCCGGGTATGCGCCGCCGGAGCAGTACGGCAGCGCCTACAGCGCGATGCGCACGGGGCCGTTCTCGGACCAGTACTCGCTGGCGGCGACGCTGTATACGATGCTGACCGGGGGACGACCGGCGGACGCGGTCAAGCGGGTACTCAATCAAGAAACTTTGCTGCCCGTGCGCGCCCTGGCCCCCGATATCCCTGAGGGGGTGGCGCAGGCATTGGAGCGGGCTCTTTCGGTCAAGCCGGAGGGGCGCTTTGACGGCGTGGACGCTTTCGTCAGCAGCCTGGTGGCAGGCGTATCGGGGCCGCTGCCCAGGCCGCAGGTATCCTCGACGGATGCAACCGTGCGCGGCGTGGCGCCTACGGTGCGCGGTGCTGCGGCGAACGCTGCCCCAACCGGGGCGGCTCCGGCAGCCAAGCCTTTCCCCTGGTTCCTGGTAGCCATAGGCGGGGGCGTGCTGGCGGTGATGGCTACGCTCCTGGTGGTGGCGGCAGTATTGCTACCTAAGTTGTTAAAAGGCAGCTCTGCCGAAATCCCCACGGCTACTGTGGCGCTTGTCGCAACAGCGCAACCCACCGATACCGCCGCGGTGGCGCCGGTGGAAGCGCCCACGGACACGCCCACGCCGGAGCCCAGCGCCACGCCCGGACCGACCGCTACGCCAACACCTACCGATACGGCTATTCCGCCAACGCCCACGTTTGTGCCCCTGGGCGGCAGTGGGGAGGTGGTTTTTTCCAGCGACCGGGGGGACGGGCAGATTCTGCAATTGTGGTCGATGAAGATCACCCTTTCCGATCAGGGGCAGGTGCAATCCTACGATCTGCAGCAGATAACCGATGGGCCGGGTGACAAGACCCAGGCGGCCTGGTCACCCGACGGCACGCAACTGTTGTACGTGGCGCCGGGCGAGGAGGGCAACGGGCTGGACATTTGGAAGATGCCCGCCGATGGCAGCACCGAGCCGGTGAACCTGACCCAGCGCAAGGGCGACGACTTTGCCCCAACCTGGTCGCCGGATGGGCAGTCGATTGTCTTCACCAGCGACAGCCGCGAGGATCGAATCCTACAGCTTTACACGATGGGTCCGGATGGCGAGGATATTCTGCGCTTGAGCACCTTGCAGGAAGAGTTCGATGCGACCTGGTCGCCGGATATGAAATATATGGCGTTTGTACTGAAAGCCGGTTTCAACCGGATTCTGTATTTGCGCCAGGGGGTGAAGGTCGAAGCTACGCCTGAACCTTCTTTCTATGTGACGCCGCAGGCCTTTGACCGCTCGACCCTGTTGGGCACGTTGGGACAGGTGACCCAGCCTGCCTGGTCGCCGGACGGGAACTGGATTGCGTATGTGCGCCTGGATGGTTCGCGCGAGCAGATTTTCCTGGCCAAGTATCCCATGCGCAACCCGGAACAAGATGTGATCCGCCTGACCACGAGCACTTCCAAAGATAATGCGCCCAACTGGTCGGCGGACTCGCAGTGGCTGGCGTTTACAACCAACCGGGATGGAAACCTGGAAGTCTACATTGTGCGCTCGACGGGTCAGACGCTGACGAACCTGACCAATGGGGAAGGGCGGGACCAGGATCCCGCCTGGAGACCGTAGAATTTCCGCAAAAAAGTATCAGCAGGCGCTTCGCGCCTGCTGATACTTTTTTTGCGGATCGATTCGCCTACAGCCGAGCGGTTAGGGGCGGCTGGCGCGCGGGTTTTTCTTGCTGGGTGATTTGTGTGGAAGCTTGCGGGCGCGGTGCGTGGGCTTGCCCGCGTTGGGATTGAGCAGCAAGCTGAGCTGGTTGAGAGCATAGGCGTCGTAATTGCGGCGGCCGCACACATCGCACACCCAGGCGGGAAAATCGGGCACGGTGATTAGCTCTTCGCCCAGCCAGGTGAAGTACGTGACATACTGGCGGTGCATTTGCCCGGCCTGACATTCGATGCAAGGGATGGTTTGGCGGTCGCCAACACTCATGATACGGCTAGGCTCCTAATTCCTGGAGAAGTTTCATGCCTGAGCTGGTGCCCAGGCGGGTGGCGCCAACGGCCAGCATGGCGCGCGCATCGGCGAGTGAGCGGACGCCCCCGGCGGCTTTAACGCCCGTTACAGGGCCGACCACCCGGCGCATCCACTCCACGTCTTCCAGCGTAGCGCCGCCGGTGCTGAAGCCGGTGGAAGTTTTGACGAAATCGGCCCCGGCTGCCACGCTGAGCAAGCAAGCGGCGGTCTTTTCTGGGCGGGTAAGCAGGGCGGTTTCCATGATCACTTTGACGATGGCGCCCTGGGCGTGGCTGGCCTCGACGATGGCGAGGATGTCTTCGTAGACAGGTTCGAATTGCCCGGCCTTCAACAGGCCGATAGGCAGCACCATGTCGATCTCCTGGGCGCCGTCTTCGAGGCAGGCCAGAGTCTCGGCGACCTTGGCGCGGGTGATGGTGGCGCCCAGCGGGAAGCCCACTACCGTGCAGGTCTTTACGGGAGAGCCTTCGAGCAGGCGAGCGGACATTTTGACGTAGACCGGGTTGACGCACACGGAAGCAAAGCAGGCCTGGCGCGCATCGGCGCAAAGCTGCTCGATCTGGCTGGGGGTGGCTTCGGGCTTCAGCAAGGTGTGATCGATCCAGGAGGCCAGGGGGGCGTTGCCGGGGTTTCCTTCGGGGAGGATCAGATCGGGTGCTTGCGTTTCATACTGCTCGACAAGCCGGCGGATTTCGGGGAGGGTTAGTGTTTGCATAGGATCAATTTGCCGCATTCACAATAGGAACCTGGTTGAGTATTTTCATATCTTCTAACGGCCAATAAACCACCAGGGCTCGGCCAACGACATTTTCGTTGGGCACAAACCCCCAACTGTGCGAATCGGAGGATTGGTTGCGGTTATCGCCCAGCACAAACACCTGTCCCTCTGGCACTGTCCACTCGCCGGTATAGCTGGGGTGTTCGGCAATGTAGGCTTCTTCCAAGAGCTGGTCGTTGACAAAAACCATCCTGTCCTGAATGCGCACGCGATCGCCGGGCAGCCCGATGACCCGCTTGATGTAGTCTTCGGCAGGATTGCGTGGATAGTGAAAAACCACAATGTCGCCGCGATCGAAATCGCCGATGCGGTATGCCATCTTGTTCACCAGCAGGAACTGACCTTCATTCAGGGTGGGTTGCATGCTGATGTTTTCAACACGCACGCGCCCTAACATTAAGTCGATGATGAAATACAGCACCACCGCCATTAGAATGGTCTGGATGGTTTCTAACAGAAACGAAACGATAGGAGAGCGTTTCTTCTGCTCGGGTTCTTCGATGGGGGGAATAACCTCCGAACGGAATGAGTCCAAATATCCTCCACATTTCACCAGCGCCGCAAAAAACTGCCTAAAAAGGCGCCAGGGAGTTACCGTGATTATAAAACTCCTTGAGGGTCTGGGCAAGGGCGTTTTGTGCGCACGGCATTACACTTGCTTAACAGCGCTCGCTGTCCCTTTACCCTCTAGCTTGCAACTTTCGGGCCAAAAGGAGACGGGTTAGTGCCTGCCTTTGAGCACAAAGCGAATGGGTGTGCCCGTGAAGGGGTATACTTTGCGGAAGCTGTTCTCCAGGTAGCGGATGTAGGAGAAGTGGGCAAGCTTGGGGTCGTTGCAGAAGAGCATGAAGGTGGGCGGGTCACTGCGTACCTGGGTGCCATAGTAGATGTGCAGCGGCTTGCCTGAGCGAGAAGTGGGCGAGTGGTGAGCCTGGGCATCCTGCACGATGCGGTTGATTTGGCCGGTGGACAGGCGAGCGACACGCTCTTCTTGCACGCGCAAGGCCATTGGCATGACCTGATCTACGCGCTGGCCGGTTTTGGCGGAAATAAACAGGATGGGAACGTAATCCATGAAGTTCAATTCCTGGCGGATGCGCGTGGTGTAATCCTGCATGGTGTAATTGTCTTTTTCAACGGTGTCCCATTTGTTCACCAGCACCACGGTGCTTTTCCACTCTTCCAGAATGTACCCGGCAATGTGGGTGTCCTGGGCGGTGATGCCTGTGGTGGCGTCGATCATCAGCAGGGCCACATCGCAGCGTTCGATGGCGCGCATAGAGCGCAGCACGCTGTATTTTTCGACGCCCGGTTCCACCTTGCCCCGGCGGCGAATCCCGGCGGTGTCGATGAGGGTGACGGGCAGACCGTCGACGTTGATGAGCGTGTCGACGGCATCACGGGTGGTGCCGGGAATGGGGCTGACGATGGAGCGTTCTTCGCCTACCAGTTTGTTGAGCAGGCTGGACTTGCCCGCGTTGGGCTTGCCAACCAGGGCAATTTTAATTGAATCGTCTTCTTCCTGTTCTTCCTGCTCGGGGAAGGCGTCCACCAGATCGTCTAGCAAGTCACCGGTGCCGGTACCGTGAATGGCGGAGATGGGGTAAGGTTCGCCCATGCCCAACTCGTAGAAGTCGGCGGCGTTGTT